>DATFJQ010000249.1:0-8676 GCA_035269125.1 Roseovarius sp. | reverse complement strand
CCATTACCTTTGAGTATGCCGTGCAGAATGAGTGCAACATCCTAAGCTGGCCACTAACCATGCCCATGTCCGAGGCCGAGGCCTACCGGGCGCGGCTGGATGATGCGATTGCCAAGAACGGCGGGCAATACACTGGCCGTTGGGTGATGATGCGCCATGCGGCTGTATATGAAACCGAGGCCGACCGCCAGAACGCCCTGCAATCGGTGCGCGTTCAGTTGGGTCAATTCGGCAACCTGATGACCAAGACAGGCGATGTGATCAATGGCTTCCCCGAAGCTGTCGCCCCTGAACACCTTGAGGGCAACTACCGCTATGATCCCGCCGCGCTGGAAGAAAACCTTTTGTTCGGCTCGCCCGATCAGGTGATCGAAAAGCTGAAAGGATATCAGGCGCTGGGGCTTGATGGCTTTATCTATTACGCCTCCATGGGGATGGATATGGAGCAGCAAAAACGCTCTTTAAGGCTGTTCATCGACAAAGTCTTGCCCGCATTCACAGAAAAGGAAATGGCCCATGCCGGTTGAACTGCGCCGCACATTGTTGTGGCAGCAAACCACCTATCTTGAAGGTTGGAAAAAAGTTGACGAGCCGACGCTTCTGGTGGCCGCAATGGCGATCATCAAGAACCCTTGGTTCGGACGCGGCCATGTGGAAAACTTGCGTCCCGAAATTCAGGACCACGGGCCAGAAATCGGCAAGCTGCTGACCGGGATGCTGTTGGATATCACCGGAGACCAATTGGAAGGCTGCGGCAAGGCCAGTGTGGTCGGCATGGGCGGCGAGGTGGAACATGCCCAAGCGCTGACCCACACCCTGCATTTTGGCAACCAGTTCCGCGAGGCGATCAACGCCAAAAGCTATTTGGTGTTTTCGAATACCCGCGGGGCGGCCAACTGCCCGATCACCATTCCGCTGATGGACAAGGACGATGGCGGGCGGCGCTCGCATTACCAGACGATCCAGACCTCGGTGGCTGATGCCCCCGCCGAGGATGAGATCATCGTCGCGTTGGGGGGATCCGTGGGCGGGCATCCCAACCACCGCATTGGCGATCGTTACGAAGACCTGCGCGAGATGGGCCGCGATGTCGACAACCCGGCGGGGGTGTGAATGGCCGTTTTGCAAAACGGAACAGCCTATGACCTGACCGGGCCGCTGGAGGCCCCGGTTGTGGTGCTGATCCATGGCCTTGGTCTGACGCGCGAAACTACATGGGGCAAGATCGCCCCAGTGCTGGCGCGTCACTACCGGGTGCTGGCCTATGATCTTTTGGGGCATGGAGGCACAGCTTTGCCCCAAGGCGCGGTGACCCTGACGGCGCTCAGCGAGCAGTTGATCGCGCTGATGGACGCGCTTGGCATCGATCGCGCCGCGCTTTTGGGCTTTTCGCTGGGCGGGATGATCAACCGGCGCTGCGCCATGGATCATCCGGGCCGTGTTACGGCGCTTGGCATCCTCAACGCGCCGCATGACCGTGGAGAGGCGCAACAACAGATCGTCGAACAACGCGCCCGCGATACGGCAGCGGGCGGTCCGGCGGCGGGGATCGACGTGACACTGGCGCGCTGGTTCACCGAAAGTTTCCGGAGTGATCACCCCGATCAGGTGGCGGCTGTGCGCGACATCGTGCTGGCCAATGATCCGGCCAATTACGCAGCGCATCATCAGGTTCTGGCCAAGGGGGTGCGCGAGTTGATCGCGCCCAAGCCGCCCATCACATTGCCAATGCTGGTGATAACCTGTGAGCACGACAGCGGCTCAACCCCGGCGATGAGCCACGCCATCGCCTCAGAGACTCCCGGCGCGGAAACCGTGATCGTGCCGCAGCTTCGCCATCTTGGGCTGATCGAACGGTTCGAACTTTTCGCCCAGCCGGTTCAGGATTTTCTAGCGCGTCACTGGCATCGGGGCGTAGACCCCGATGCCAGTGATTGATCATTCCGGGTCAGGCGAACCACCAGCGGTGATACCCACGGGCACCATCCAATTCCCAAACGGCGGAAATGCTGTCTTCGTGCATCACATTGTCCCGGCGGGCTGAGGTGCGGTTGCGGAAGAACGGGACGATTGTGCCGCCGTCATCGCGGCAAAGCAATTGCATCTCCGCATACATCTCGGCGCGCAACGCGTCATCTGTTTCCGCTTTGGCAGCCAGCAGCAATTCGTTGAACCGCTCGTTTTCCCAACGGCTTTCGTTCCATTCCGCACCGGCGCGATAGGCCTGCGAAAACATCACGTCAGGTGTTGGGCGCGCGGCCCATGACACAACGCAAAACGGCTTTTTCAACCAGACCTCAGACCAATACCCATCGGCCGGTTCGCGCTTTACCTTGATGTCCAAGCCCGCCGGTTTTGCTTGTTCGGCGAACAAGGAACACATGTTGACCGCTCCGGCAAGCAGCGTGTCGTTGACCGATATTTCAACCGACAAACGGTCATAGCCCGCTTTCTTGAGATGAAAGCGCGCGCGGTCAAGATCCTGTTCACGTTGAGGAAGGTCCGCATGAAACGGCATTGTCGGTGCAATCGGGTGATCATTGCCGACTGTGCCACGCCCAAACAAGATCTTGTCGACGATCTCGGAGCGGTTGATGGAGTGCTTGAGGGCAAGGCGCACGTTTACATCGTCAAACGGCGCGGTGTCGCAATGCATCGGCATGGTGATATGCGTCCCCGAGGCGACGTCATCCAGCAGCACACCGGGCGCGCGTTTCAGCAAATCGGCGGTTTTCAGGTCCACATCCGTGACCGCATCCACATCGCCGGTCACGATAGCCGTTTGGCGGGCGTTCGGGTCGTTCAGAACGGTCATTTCGATCCGGTCGAACCACGCGCCGCTGTCGGCGCGGTGCCAACCGTCGTGACGCTCGAACGTGGCGCGGATGCCAGGCTCGAAGTTGACGACGCGATAGGGGCCGCAGCCGATCCCGCCCTGCCATTCAACGCCACCATCCGGTTTGGCCGGCAAAATGACCAAGTGATAATCAGTGAGCAGATAGGGCAAATCCGCATTGCCCTGCGCCATGGTGAAAATCACAGCGTGGTCGCCATCCGCCGAGATGTCGTCGATGTCGGTCATCAGTGATTTTGCGGCAGACGCGCTGTCTTCGCCGCGGTGGTGGTTCATTGACGCGACCACATCTGCTGAGGTCACGGGGCGCCCGTCGTGAAAGGTGGCGTCGGGATGAAGCTCAAACCGCCATTTCGACGCGTCGCCACTCACCGCTTCCCAATCAATGGCGAGATCCGGGCCAAGTGTATTCTCGTTGGTGATTTCGGTCAGGTAAGACCGGGTCACGTGGCTGGAGTGGATCATCAGGATGCTTTCGGTCGTCGCCGGGTTCCAGCTATCGTTGGTGTTCCCGTCATGCACGCCGACGCGAAATGTTCCGCCGCGTGCGGGGGCGGCGGCAGCGCGCGTGGGGCTGACCGCGGGCACCGCGGCAGCAAGGCCGGTTGCAGCGGCACCTTGAAGAAGCGTTCGGCGGCTAGGGCCTGAGCGGCGCGGTGTGCCTGGCGAAATGAATTTTTTGACCATCGGTGTCATTCCCTTTTCCTGTCGGCGCGAAGGTAGCGCTCGTCACAGGTGGATCAACAGAGATTGACGCAGAGGTGAAGGTCAAACTTGTTTTTTATCATCGCCGTGCCAGATGCGATGGCCTTTGCGGCCTTCTGGCGTGACTTTATAAAAACTAACGCTGCGCCAAGCCTTTCAAAGCGGACGGTAAGGAATAGGTTAGCCGCGAAGGGAGTGGCCCATATGGTTTTGGCGTTTGACGCAGTGAAGAAATCCTATCTCGACAGCAACGGCGACGTGCCTGTGTTGCGGGGGGTCAGCTTTGAATTGGCCCCGGGAAAAACCCTTGCGCTGACCGGTGAGTCGGGCAGTGGCAAAAGCACGGTTCTGCATATTGCTGGTGGGCTTGAGGCACCCTCGTCCGGGGCTGTCCAACTGGTGGGGAAAGATCTGACGGACATGGGCGACACAGAACGCGCTGCTCTGCGCCGCAGCGAGGTTTCCTTGGTGTTTCAGCAGTTCAATTTGATCCCTTCCTTGACGGTGGCATCTAACATATCGTTTCAGGCGGCGCTGTCTGGTCGAGTCGACCGGGCATATAACGAAAGGTTGGTCAACGCCTTGGGCCTTTCCGCGCAGTTGCATAAATACCCCGAGGCCTTGTCAGGGGGGCAGCAACAACGGGTGGCCATCGCGCGGGCCTTGGCGGCTAAGCCAAAGCTGTTGTTGGCGGATGAGCCGACCGGCAACCTTGACGAAGCAACCGCGGATGGCGTGCTGGACCAAATGCTGAGCCTTGTCGCGGAAACAGGCGCGGCGTTGATGCTGGTCACCCATTCGCCGAAAATCGCCGCGCGCATGGACCGTGAATTGCATCTGCGTCGTGGTGTCGTGACATGATCCAAGCCTGCCTTCTGGCGCTACTATCCCATTGGCGGAGCAACCCGCTGCAGTTGTTCGCCTTCCTTGCCGGTCTGGCGCTGGCAACGGCCTTGTGGTCGGGCGTGCAGGCGATCAACGCCGAAGCGCGGGCCAGCTATGATGCGGCGGCGGCTACATTGGGGGAGGGGCAATATGATCAATTGGTGCCCCGCCAAGGCACCACGATCCCGCAAGACGTATATGTCGCACTGCGTCGCGCAGGTTGGCTGGTGTCGCCTGTCATCGAGGGGCAGTTGGCCAGTACCCGGCTGGTGGGCATCGACGTTCTGACTGCGCCAAGCGGGCTTGGGGCGTCTCAGGCTGATGGTGCCTTGGCGATCACGTCTTTTGCCGATGGGGCGCCGCTTTTTGCCAATGCAGAAACCGCCCGCGCGCTACCAGACGTGGCCAAGGTGCAAATAGACACCGGCGTCGCGCCCGGTGTCGCGGTTGGCGATGTGGGTGTTGTGCAGCGACTGTTGGGGCGTGACGATCTGAGCCGCCTATTGGTTTTGCCGGGCCAGCCCATGGGGCGCCCGGACCTGGCCAATGTTGCGCCGGACTTGCGCGTGCAGTCGGCGCAGCAGACGGCCGATCTGGCGCAGATGACCGATAGCTTTCATCTGAACCTGACGGCCTTTGGTCTGCTGAGTTTCGCGGTGGGCTTGTTCATCGTGCACAGCACGATCGGGTTAGCATTCGAGCAAAGGCGCGGGATGATCCGCACATTGCGGTCGCTGGGTGTGCCGCTGCGCCTGCTGACTTGGCTGATCACTGCCGAAATGCTGGGTCTTGCGGTGATCGCGGCTGGAATGGGCATCGTGTTGGGATATGTCATCGCGGCGGTGCTGTTGCCCGATGTCGCCGCCACGCTGCAAGGGCTGTATGGCGCACAGGTTTCGGGCACGCTGCAGCTGCGCCCGGAATGGTGGTTTTCGGGGCTGGTGATCAGCGTGCTGGGCACCGGCGCGGCCTTGGCGGGCCGAATTTGGCAGATTTGGCGCATGCCGCTTTTGGCCAGTGCCCGCCCCCGCGCTTGGGCGATGGCGGGCGCGGTCCGGACCCGGTGGCTGTCCATCGCATCGGCCCTGTTGCTGGGCACGGCGGGGGTCTTGAGCCTGCTTGGAAGCGGGCTGTTGGCGGCGTTCGCGCTGTTGGCCTGTCTGCTTGTCGGGGCGGCCTTGGCCTTGCCAGTGCTGGCGGGGGCGGTGCTTGGCCTTCTTCAGGCGCGCACCACCGCGCCGATCTGGAGTTGGTTCTGGGCGGATACGCGGCAGCAGCTTCCGGGGTTGAGCCTTGCTTTGATGGCGCTGCTTTTGGCGGTGTCTGCCAATATCGGGGTCTCGACCATGGTGTCGAGTTTCCGGCTGACCTTTACCGGGTTTCTGGAGCAGCGCCTTGCGCCGGAACTTTTCATCGAAGTCGACACCGCCGATCAGAGCGCCGCTTTGGAGAGGTATCTGACCGAACAGGGCCTTGAGGTTCTGCCCCTTTTGAAAGCGTCCCAGTCCATCGCCGGGCAACCGGCGCGTCTGTTCGGGGTGCGGGTCGGCCCGACTTATCGCGACAATTGGGTCTTTCTGGCCGCCACGCCCGTTGCTTGGGATCGTGTCGAGGCCGGGCAGGCTGTGGTGGTCAATGAACAACTGGCCCGTCGCGCGGATCTGTGGGTGGGCGATGCCGTGGATGTGGCGCCTGGCTTGACCTTGCCGATCGCGGCTGTGGTCGGCGACTATGGCAATCCGAAAGGGCAGGTGATCATCTCTGAAACGGTGTTTCAGGATTTGTATCCCGATAGTTACCCGGCGCAATTCGGGGTGCGGTCTGACAACGTGTCCCGGCTGCGTCAGAATATCATGGACGAGGTGGGCCTGTCCGAGACCGCCATGATCGATCAGGCGGCGATCAAAGCCATGTCCACAGAGGTTTTCGAACGCACGTTTGCCGTAACGCAGGCTTTGAACGCGCTGACGCTTGGGGTGGCTGGCTTTGCGATCTTGATGAGCCTTTTGACCCTTGCGGATCTGCGGGTGCCGCAACTGGCCCCGGTCTGGGCGCTTGGCCTGACCCGGCGCAAGCTTGGCCAGTTAGAGCTGTTGCGCGCGGTGGCGCTGTGGTTGCTGGTGTTCTTGTGCGCCGTGCCGCTAGGGCTTGCACTGGCTTGGGTGCTTTTGAGCATCGTCAATGTCGAAGCCTTCGGCTGGCGTTTGCCAATATATCTGTTCCCGGGCGACTACCTGCGATTGGGCTTCTATGCGATTGTTGCGGCCCTACTGGCCTCGTTTTGGCCCGCCTTGCGGCTGATGCGGACGCCGCCCTCAACCTTGCTGAAGGTGTTTGCCAATGAACGTTAAGCTTCTGATTTTTCTGTGCTTCGTCCCCTTGGCGGTGATGGCGCAGGGGTTTTCCGGCTTGGGAACCGATGCCGAGGGGTTTGCCACGCCAAAGCCCAACCCGAATTTCCGCTTTCCCGCTGATCACGGGCCGCATCCAGACTACCGGATTGAATGGTGGTATCTGACAGCTAACCTGACTGGACCGGATGGCACGCCTTACGGTTTGCAATGGACACTGTTTCGTTCTGCATTGGCCCCCGGAGAGGCCGAGGGCTGGTCATCGCCGCAGGTCTGGTTCGCCCACGCCGCCGTTACAACACCCCAACAGCATATGGCGACAGAACGCTTTGCCCGAGGCGGGATCGGACAGGCAGGCGTTGAAACCACGCCGTTTCGCGCATGGATAGATGACTGGACACTGGAAGGGCCGGATTTTGACACTGTGTCACTCCGCGCCAGCGGACCGGACTTCAGCTATGACATGGATCTGCGCGCCGAAGGGCCGTTGGTGTTTCACGGGGCAAATGGGTTTTCGGTGAAATCGGCGGAAGGTCAGGCCAGCTATTACTATTCGCAACCGTTTTACCGGATCGAAGGAACCCTGCGCCTGCCCGAGGGCGACATTGCAGTGACAGGGGACGCCTGGCTTGATCGAGAGTGGTCCTCGCAACCTTTGGCAGACACGCAATCAGGATGGGATTGGTTTTCTTTGTCCTTCACCGACGGGGCAAAGCTGATGGGGTTCCAACTGCGCCAGAGCGATGGATCAACCTTTAGCTCCGCGACCTGGATCGCGCCGGATGGAACGGCCACCGCGTATCCCGACGGGGCATTCAAAGCCGAACCGTTGGCGATGTCGGATGTGGCCGGCCGTTCAGTTCCAACCGAGTGGCGGGTGAATTTGCCAGATCAGGACGTTGATCTGACCATACGCGCGCTTAACCCAAACGCTTGGATGGATCTGTCGATCGCTTATTGGGAGGGACCGGTGCGCGCCTCGGGCAGCCATGAGGGCCGCGGTTATCTTGAGATGACCGGGTATGAGTGAATACATTGATGCGGCAGATGCGCAAGACGATTTAGGTCTTCTCAAACAACCTTACCGACTGTCTGCATGTTTACAGAGAATGCCCCAACTGACCTGCCACTGAACTTTCATTCAGCCGGAACCGGAGCCCTTTGGGGTGATACGCCGATTGGCGCAGGTGGAGCTTGCGGTGGTGAGGTATTCGGCGAATGCCTTTGGTGTCTGATAGCCAAGCGCCGAATGCGGGCGTGTTTCGTTGAAGTCGGTGGGCCAGGCCCGGATCACGGCGCGGGCATGGGCCATGTTGCGGAACATGGTTTCGCTCAGAAGTTCGTCGCGCATGCGCCCGTTCAAGCTTTCGACGAAGCCGTTCTGCATTGGCTTGCCCGGCGCGATGTAATGCCATTCAAGCTTGCGCTCCGTGGCAAAGGTTAAGATCGCGTTACTGGTCAGTTCGGTGCCGTTGTTGCTGACGATCATGCCAGGCGCTCCATGTCGTTCGATCCGTGTCGCCAATTCCCGCGTGACACGCCGCCCCGAGACCGATGTATCCGGGATGGCTGCATTCGCCATTGTCCTCGGACCAATGGCGGAAATGGTCTCACCATCAAGCATCTGCTCGGCCAAGAGCTTCTTCAGCTTTGTGTTCTCATCTTACAGCGCCTTCAGCCGTTTGGCATCGGATACCGTCGTCCCACCAAACTTTGCCTTCCAGGCATAAAAGGTGCCTTCTGACATCCCGTGCTTGCGGCACAGGTCAGCGCACTTCGCGCCAGCCTCATGCTCGGTCAAAATGCCGATGATCTGCTCTTCGCTGTATCTCGTTCGCTTCATTGTCCGTCCCTTCGTTGGGTCGGACTGTAATTCCAAAT
>DATFJQ010000248.1:0-8911 GCA_035269125.1 Roseovarius sp. | reverse complement strand
TCACGCCGAACGGAAATCGCGTAGGTCGATGTATCCGCCGGATCGGACATCAACGAATAAGGGTTCAGGCGCGTGCGACCATCGTCGTTCATTTCGACGACAGTATGCGCGCCTGCGGAAAACGGCGGAAAGTCCTTGCCGTCGGTGCGGGTGAATTCAAACCGTGTGACAAGCGCGTTCAGCTTGACCACGGCGCTGACCGTTACGTCGATTTTCTCGGCGCCGGCTTTGGCTTTTTGGGGGGCGGCACTCATTTGTACAACTCCACGGGTTCGGGGACATTGCCGGGGTCTTCGGCATCTATGCAGACACCTTGGAACGCGGCAAGCCTGCGCGAATAGTGATCGCGAACAAACAGGTTCAGGCCGCAATGCGAACACACGAACGGATCGGTCATCACGTCTTCGGTGATGCCCTTGCAATGCACACATTGCATCCGCCGCGCGACCGAGCCGCGATGCTCGGTCTGGATGGCGCTGTGCGGGATACCGGCCTGCATCGCCTCGTTCATGGCTTGGCCCATCAGACCTTCGGTGCCGGTCAGGTAAACTTGCAGGCCCATATGCGCATCCGACAGCACCCTGCGGATACGCGGCACCGACGCCTCGTAGCTGGGCCCGACATAGAGCTGCGCAGGCGCAAGCGCGCGCAGTTTTTCGACATAAGTTTCGCCAGTATTTTTCGGGATGTAAATGATATGCGCCGCGTGGACCAGATCGGCGTCTTGGGCGGCCAGATCGATCAGCGCCTCGGCGCCTTCGGCATCGGCGATCATCAGATGCGCTTTGCCCGGTCGCGGCTCTAGCGTGCCGTAAACGGGGCGGCTGCGGATACTTTCAGGGAACTGGAATTTGGACATTCGGTCAGTCACTCCCATTGGGTCTTAAGGAAAAAAGGCACCGCCTTGCGGGCGGTGCCTGTGGCATGTTGTGGCGTCAGCCCTTGGCGGTGCGGATTTTCTTGTCCTTGTCGTAGAATGGCATGTCCTCGGCGACACAGGGGATTTCGGTGCCGTCTGAATTGCGCACCGTCATCTTGGTGCCCGGCACGGCGCAGTCCACCGGCATCCGTGCGATGCCAACATTGTGGCCGTTCAACTCGGAATGCATGCCGAAGGTCACGACACCGACCACTTCGCCATCTTTCAACAGCTCGGCCCCCTCGCCTGCGGGTGTGGTGCCGTCCAGTTTGACGCCGTAGATCTTGAAGCGCTCCTTGCCCTTGAGCGCATAGTGGTTTTCCGCGCCGCGGAAGCCGGTTTTGCCGGGCGATACGGTGAAATCCAGCCCCAATTCCCAAAGCGAGTCGCCACAGGGCTGATCGGGGAACGGATAGGTTTCCGAGTTGTCGCCGGGGAAGAACAACAGGTAGCTTTCGGTGCGCAGCAGATCGAGAGTGGAGAACTGGACCGGGACGATCCCCATATCCTTGCCATCCTCCAGAATGGCATCCCACAACTCCATCGCGTGGCGCGCTTCGCAGAAAATCTCGTAGCCGCGTTCGCCGGTATAGCCCGTGCGCGAGATCATCACCGGCTTGCCAAACAGCTTGGTCTGGATAATCCCGAAATAGGCCAGATCCCGGATGCCGGGGATGTGTTTGGCCAGAAAATCAACCGCAACCGGCCCCTGCAACGACATGTCATGCAGATCGTCATCAAACAGCATCGACACGTTCTTGCCGTGGGCGGCCATCGCAAGGCTTTCGTGGCCTGTGCCGGTGCCATGCACGACCAGCCAGTTATTGACCGACAAGCGATAGATCACACAGTCGTCGATGAACATCCCGCGATCGTCCAGCATGGCGGCATAGCTGGCCCGGCCCGGCATCAGCTTGTCGACGTTGCGGGTTGTGGCGCGGTCGATCACGGCGGCGGCGTGCGGCCCGCTCAGGTGAACCTTCTTGAGGCCCGACACATCCATCAGCCCCGCCTTGGTGCGCACCGCCTCGTAATCAGCTTTGGCTCGCTCATCGGAATGGTCGTAGAACCAAGCGGTTCCCATACCGTTCCAATCCTCCAGCTCTGCGCCGAGTTCAACATGACGCTGCGCCAAAGCGGATGTTCTGTAGATGATCGCCATTCCTTGGTCTCCCTGAATTTTTGAATTTTCCGATATTGAGACCGAACTGCCTGCAAAAATCAATACCCAAAGTCAGATTTTTTTCCTGCCGGGAAAGTCAATGCACGCCTTTGAGTGGCTGCAACCGCGGCTGCCTAAAATATGATCACTACAGCGCCTCGCGGGCCGAAAGTGCAAAAAAGTTTGACAGAAAGTAAAAAAACAAGATCACTTAGGGAAAAAAACTTTCACTGCAATAAAAAACAAGACCAAAAACGGAAACAGGGAGCTAATGATGGACGGCAATCTTAACGCACTTACAACAGTGTTTACCGAGTTCTACTACTGGGTCACCGTTGTATTCATGTTTTTGATTCATGTGGGGTTCTGCATGTATGAAGTCGGCGCAAGCCGCCGACGCAACCACATGCATACGCTTATGAAAAACGTGATGGTGATCCCATTGGTCACCGTGACGTTCTTCTTCTTTGGATGGTGGATTTACTGGGCCTTCCCGATGTTCCCGTTCTTCGGCGGGCTGGACCTTGAGGCGGGGGCGGCGAATCTGCCTTGGGCCGAAACGATGGGGCCAAACGCGTCGGATCGAATCACGGGCGTGTTCTGGGCGGCGTTCTTGTTGTTCTCATGGACGGCCGCCTCGATTGTGTCCGGTTCGGTGATTGAGCGTATCCGCTCTTCGGCGCTGTGGGTTCATGCGGTCTTGATCGGGTCCGTCTGGTGGATCATCGACGCCGCATGGGGCTGGCACTATGGCGGCTGGATGGTAAAATATCTGGGCTACCACGACGCCTACGCCTCGGGCGTGATCCATGCGATTGCCGGGGGCTATGCGCTTGGCGTGATCGCCGTGCTTGGCCCGCGCATTGGGAAATTTGCCGGTGACGGCACCCCGCGCGATATCCCGCCGCATAACCCTTGGATGCTGACAATCGGGATTTTCCTGATCTATACCGGGTTCTGGGGCTTTTATGCCGCCTGCAACGTGCCTGTTATCTCGCCCGAAGTGATCGGCGGCGAAATCACCGGCACAACATGGACGGCCACCAACATCTATCTGGCGCCAACTTCGCTTTCGGGGATCACCTTCAACTTCTTGATGTCGCTGTCTGGCGGGCTGATGGCCGCTTATGTGGTGTCCAAGGGCGATGCGTTCTGGACCTTCTCGGGCGGATTGGCCGGGATCATCACCGCATCGGCGGGCAACGACCTGTATCATCCGGTGCAGGCGATGCTGATTGCCGCCGTGGGCGTTGTGATTGTCTACAACCTGCATTTCTGGGTCGAACGCAAGTTCAAGCTGGATGATGCGGTGGGCGCCGTTGCGGTGCATGGCTATGCCGGGGTCGTCGGTCTGGTGATTTCCGGGTTCGTTCTGTGGGGTGCGCCATCATCACCCTTCGAAGGCTACGCCACCATCAACCCGCTGGGGCAAACCGCAGGGGCCATCATCATGTTCTTTGGGCTTGGCTTCTTGCCGGCGTTCATCGTCGCCAAGATGCAAAAGGCGGCAGGTGTGCTGCGTATCCCCGAAGAGGTTGAGCTTGAAGGGCTCGATTACGCCGAGCATCACGCCTACGAGGACGCCAAGCAGGCGATCATCGAGGCCGACAAAGAGCATCTTTCCAAGAAACTGACACCCGCAGAATAAGGAGATTTCACGATGTCTACGATTGGTTACGAATCCTGGGCCGTGGATATGGCCGACGTCGGCCCGATCTACCCGTTTCAGGGATGGGAAATCCCGATGGTGGTGATTGGCGTGCTGTTCTGGATCGGCTGGCACCGCATTCAGTTTGTGCGCGAACACAAACACCTTGAGCAAGCCAAGCAACGCGCTTTGGACCATGAACGCATCGAACAAAGCGTCGAACGCTACTGACCCGCCGGGGCGGGCCACCATGCCCGCCCTTGCACCTTAGGAAATTTATTTTCATCTGAGTTGCGGCTTTGAATTTTCAATGCTAGCCTGAACTCAGCCCCCATGACGGGTAGAATCACTAAAGCGGAGACTCGCCTAATGTGCGGAATTGTTGGACTTTTCTTGAAGGACAAAGCGCTTGAGCCCCAGTTGGGCGCGATGTTGACGGACATGCTGATCACCATGACCGACCGGGGGCCAGATAGCGCAGGCATTGCGATTTACGGTGAAGGCACACCGGGTGTCTCGAAGGTTACGGTGCAGTCCGAAAACCCCGATCAGGATTTTGTCGATCTCGCCGACAAGGTCAAAGCGCTGGTGGGCGGCCCTGTATCGCTGACGCGCCGCGACACCCATGCGGTGCTTGGCGTTCCTGCCGGCAAGGCTGAAGAGCTGCGCAAGCAGCTGAAAGAGGTGGCCCCCACCGTGCGCGTGATGTCGTTTGGCGACACGCTGGAAATCTACAAAGAAGTCGGCCTGCCCAAGGATGTGGCCGCGCGCTTTGACATTGCTTCCATGGCCGGAACGCACGGCATTGGCCATACACGCATGGCAACGGAATCTGCGGTCACAACGATGGGGGCGCACCCCTTCAACACCGGCAGCGACCAGTGCCTTGTGCATAACGGATCGTTGTCCAACCACAACTCGTTGCGCCGCAAGCTGAACCGCGAAGGCATCCACATCGAAACGATGAACGACAGCGAAGTGGCCGCCGCCTATCTGACATGGAAAATGCAGAACGGCGCAACACTGGGCGAAGCGTTGGAAAACTCGCTGGACGATCTGGACGGGTTCTTCAACTTCGTGGTCGGCACCAAGGACGGCTTTGGCGTGGTCCGCGACCCGATTGCATGCAAGCCTGCCGTGATGGCCGAAACCGACCAATACGTGGCCTTCGGCTCTGAATACCGCGCGCTGGTCAACCTGCCGGGCATCGACGGCGCCCGCGTCTGGGAGCCCGAGCCCGCCACGGTTTATTTCTGGCGCCATGGTGAAACCACAACCCCCAACAAAAAGGCCGCGTAAATGCAGACCTATGACCTTGAAGCCGACGGGCTGCGCGGTTTGAACGCCGCACTGCATGCCCAGACCTCTGAAACGAACCAGACGCAGTGGGAAATCGTCAACCCGCGCGGCAGCCACGCCATCGCCGTTGGCCTTGATGCCCCGATCGAGGTGAATGTGAAGGGCTCCACCGGCTATTACTGCGGCGGCATGAACAAGCAAGCCACCGTGCATGTGCATGGCTCGGCCGGGCCGGGCGTGGCCGAAAACATGATGTCGGGCACCGTGGTGATCGACGGCGACGCCTCGCAATATGCGGGTGCCACCGGCAACGGCGGCACGCTTGTCATCAAGGGCAATGCCAGCTCGCGCTGCGGTATTTCGATGAAAGGCATCGACATCGTGGTGCATGGCAATGTCGGCCATATGTCGGCCTTTATGGGGCAATCGGGCAATATGGTCGTGTGCGGCGATGCCGGCGAAGCGCTTGGCGATTCGATCTACGAGGCGCGCCTGTTCGTGCGCGGGTCGGTCAAATCTTTGGGCGCCGACTGCGTCGAGAAAGAGATGCGCCCCGAACATATCGAGCTGTTGCGCGATCTGCTGGACCGCGGCGGCTGTGATGCCAAGCCGGAAGAGTTCAAGCGCTACGGCTCGGCCCGCCAGCTATATAACTTCAAAGTCGACAACGCATACTGAGGGAGCCATGACTGTGAAAGACATTGATGAAAACGGTCCTCCGCGGACGACACCGATCCAGTCGGCGACCTTTTCCAACCCGATCAACGCCGAAATCCGCCGTGCGGCGGCCACCGGCATCTACGACATCCGGGGCGGTGGCGCCAAACGCCGGGTGCCGCATTTCGACGACCTGCTGTTTCTGGGCGCGTCGGTGTCGCGCTATCCGCTGGAAGGCTACCGCGAGCGCTGCGACACCAAGGTGACGTTGGGCACACGGTTTGCCAAGAACCCGATTGAGTTGGATATCCCGATCACCATCGCCGGCATGTCCTTTGGCGCCCTGTCCGGGCGCGCAAAAGAAGCCTTGGGCCGCGGCGCATCCGAGGCGGGCACATCGACCACGACCGGCGATGGCGGCATGACCCCCGAAGAACGCGGCCATTCCACCAAGCTGGTCTATCAATACCTGCCCTCACGCTACGGCATGAACCCCGACGATCTGCGCAAGGCCGACGCGATCGAGGTTGTCGTGGGCCAAGGCGCCAAGCCCGGCGGCGGTGGTATGCTGCTGGGGCAGAAGATCAGTGACCGCGTGGCCGAGATGCGCAACTTGCCCAAGGGGATCGACCAACGCTCGGCCTGCCGCCACCCGGACTGGACCGGCCCGGACGATCTGGAAATCAAGATCCTTGAGCTGCGCGAAATCACGGCATGGGAAAAACCGATCTACGTCAAGGTCGGCGGCACCCGCCCCTATTACGACGTCGCGCTGGCAGTAAAGGCCGGAGCGGACGTGGTCGTGCTGGACGGTATGCAAGGTGGCACAGCCGCCACGCAAGACGTGTTCATCGAACATGTCGGCCTGCCAACGCTGGCCTGTATCCGCCCTGCCGTGCAGGCCTTGCAGGATCTGGGTGTGCATCGCGAAGTGCAACTGATCGTTTCGGGCGGCATCCGCACAGGGGCCGATGTGGCCAAGGCAATGGCGCTTGGCGCGGATGCGGTCAGCATTGGCACGGCGGCGATGGTCGCCATTGGCGACAATGACCCGAAATGGGAAGCCGAGTATCAGAAACTGGGCACAACCACCGGCGCCTATGACGATTGGCACGAGGGGCTGGACCCTGCGGGCATCACCACCCAAGATCCCGAGTTGCAACAGCGGCTGGATCCGGTGGATGCCGGGCGGCGGTTGCGCAACTACCTCAACGTCATGACGCTTGAGGCGCAAACCATCGCGCGGGCGTGTGGCCACAACGACCTGCACAACCTTGAACCCGAAGATCTGTGCGCGCTCTCGATGGAAGCTGCTGCCATGGCGCAGGTTCCACTGGCCGGCACAACTTGGTGGCCGGGCAAAAGCGGCGCAGGGTTCTGACGACACCTGACCTGCATATCAGAGGGGGGCGACGCGCAATCGCCCCCCTCTTCGATCACAACGAACAAGACTATAGAACAGGGATACACGCATAATGACAGTTGATCTGGCAAAATTCGCCCAAGAAAAAGGCGTCAAATATTTCATGATCTCCTTCACCGATCTGTTTGGCGGGCAACGCGCCAAGCTGGTCCCGGCGCAGGCGATCGCCGACATGCAAGAAGACGGTGCAGGCTTTGCCGGGTTCGCCACTTGGCTGGATATGACGCCTGCGCATCCCGACATGCTGGCCGTGCCCGACCCCGACTCGGTGATTCAGCTTCCTTGGAAGCCCGAGGTGGCATGGGTTGCCGCCAATTGCGTGATGGAAGACGAAGATGTCGCACAAGCCCCGCGCAACGTGCTGCGCCGCCTGATTGACGAGGCCGCCGAAGAAGGCCTGCATGTCAAAACCGGGATCGAGGCCGAATTCTTTTTGCTGACCCCCGAAGGCGACCAGATCAGCGACCCTTACGATACCGCCGCCAAGCCCTGCTATGATCAGCAGGCCGTAATGCGCCGTTACGAGGTGGTGCGCGAAATCTGTGATTACATGCTGGAACTGGGCTGGGGCCCCTACCAGAACGACCACGAGGACGCCAATGGTCAGTTCGAAATGAACTGGGAATATGATGATGTCCTCAAGACCGCTGACCGGCATTCGTTCTTCAAGTTCATGACCAAATCGGTCGCCGAAAAGCACGGATTCCGCGCCACCTTCATGCCCAAACCCATCGAAGGGCTGACGGGCAATGGCTGCCACGCGCATATCTCGGTTTGGGATGCGCCGGGCGATGCGTCCAAGGTCAATGTCTTTGCAGGCGATGGCGACGGTCCCACCGGCGAGGTTGGCTTGTCAGAGCGCGGCAAGCATTTCTTGGGCGGGATCATGAAACACGCCAGCGCCTTGGCCGCGATCACCAACCCGACAGTCAACAGCTACAAGCGCATCAACGCCCCACGCACCATGTCGGGGGCCACATGGGCCCCCAATACCGTGACATGGACTGGCAACAACCGCACCCACATGGTGCGTGTTCCCGGCCCCGGCCGCTTTGAATTGCGCCTGCCCGACGGTGCGGTGAACCCCTATCTGCTACAGGCCGTCATCATCGCGGCAGGGTTGTCGGGCATTCACAACAAGGCCGACCCCGGCAAGCGCTATGACATCGACATGTATGCTGAAGGCCACAAAGTGCGCGGTGCGCCCAAGCTGCCGTTGAACATGCTGGATGCGATCCGCGAATACGACAAGGACAAAGAGCTTAAGAAATCCATGGGCTCGGACTTCTCGGCCTCTTACATCAAGATGAAGTTGCAGGAATGGAACTCGTTCGTGACCCATTTCAGCAATTGGGAACGCGAACATACGCTGGATATCTGACCTCAGGCAGATCAAAAAGAAAGGCCGCGGCAAACACATCTGCCGCGGCCTTTTTCATGCCCACCCGCTTACAGGTTTGGATACATCGGGAAGCGGGCGCAGAGGGCTTCGACCTCGGCTTTGACCTTGGCTTCGACCGCGCTGTTGCCGTCCTCGCCGTTGGCGGCCAGACCGTCGACCACTTCGACAATCCAGTCGGCGATCTGGCGGAACTCGGCCTCGCCAAAGCCGCGGGTGGTGCCTGCGGGGCTGCCCAGACGGATGCCGCTGGTCACGGTGGGTTTTTCAGGATCAAACGGCACGCCGTTCTTGTTGCAGGTGATATGCGCCCGGCCAAGCGCCTTTTCCGTGGCGTTGCCCTTGACGCCCTTGGGCCGCAGATCGACCAGCAGAACATGCGTGTCGGTGCCGTGGGTCACGGT
>DATFJQ010000247.1:0-4269 GCA_035269125.1 Roseovarius sp. | reverse complement strand
GTCAGTTTGACGACCCGCTGCAATCGGTCCAGATCGCCGCCACAGGCTGCTTTGACCTGCGCCAAAAGGGCAATCGCACAGACCTTGGCGGCCTCGGCCCCGGCGGCTGTTTGCATGTCGTCGCCAAGCTTGCCGACGATCAGACCATCATCGCCCTTTGAAATCTGGCCGGACACATAAAGAATATCGCCGACCTGCACATACGGCACGTAGTTGGCCGCCGGTGCGGGGGCATCAGGGAGCGTGATGCCCATCTGCGCAAGTTTGTTTTCGAACTGTCCCATGTCACGTCGCCTTGTGGTTTTGAAATCGCGCTGACGCTAGCCTGCGGGCTTGGCAAAAGAAATGGAAAAATCAGAAAAAAGCGGTGTTCCTAAGACACCCAAATCCAGCCTGAACGGCGCTGAGCAAAAAAATCAAGAACACGCTTTGTTGATCAGTGAACCTTGCACCCTGTCGCCATTCTGCCACAAATGGCAGACCTCTGCGCCCTACTGCTAGGAAGGGCGCTATGATAGTCTATGACGTGTTTGGAAATTCAATGAATCTGGTTGGTCAATTGTCTGCTGTCTGTCAAAAACTCACGGTCATCGCCCGCGCCATCGCAGCGTTGGGGCTTTTGGTTCTTGTAAGCGCCTGTGCAAGCCCCGGCCCAAACCATCCGCCACAGCAACCTTTTGACCCCTATGAAACGCAAAACCGCAAGTTTCACGAGTTCAATCGCTCATTGGATAAAGCCATCATCCGCCCGGCGGGGCGCGGGTATAGCAAGTTTCTGCCCGATGACATCGAAACCGTGATTGGTCGATTTGCCTTTAACCTGTCGCTGCCCGGCGCCATCGTGAACAATATCCTGCAAGGCAACGGCAAAGGCGCAACCGAAGATACATACCGCTTTCTCGTAAACTCGACCGTGGGTCTGGGCGGGTTCTTTGACCCTGCGACAGAGATGGGCATGCCCAAGCCGACAGACGCCGATTTTGGACAGACGCTTTATGTTTGGGGCGCGCGCGAGGGAGCATATATTGAATTGCCAGTGCTTGGCCCCGCTACCGAACGTTCGACCGCTGGTAAGGTGGTAGATATGTTCACCAACCCGCTCTCTTATGCGCTGGATTCGCCTGAGAATTATTATGGCACCGCCGCGTCTGTGTCGGCCCGGCTGAGCGATCGCGGGCGGTACTCTGACACGATTGACTCAATCCTTTACGAAAGCGCCGACAGCTATGCGCAGGCGCGCTCGCTGTATCTCCAGAATCGTCGTTTCAAACTTGGTGGTGACAGCGTTGGTGGCGGGTCTTACCTAGACCCTTACGATGATCCCTACGGCGATCCATACGAGGACCCTTATGATGAGTGAGATTTCAAGACGCCATTTTATGGCAACAGGTGTTGCCACAACTTCATTTTTGGCGGCAGGGCCTGCTTTGGCCCTGACAAACGCAACCGCCAAAGCTTTGGTCGACACGGTTGTTGCTGAAATCAACCGCGTGATCGCCTCGGGTAAGCCCGTCGGCTCTATGATCCGTGATTTTGAACAGATTTTCAGCCGCTATGCCGATGTGAACATCATCGCGCGCTCAACGCTGGGCGCAGATTCGCGGCGTGCCAGTTCGGCGCAGATGCGAGCCTTTGCCGAGGCATTCAAAGGCTATATCGCGCGCAAATATGGCAAGCGTTTCAATGAATTTGCAGGCGGCAAGATTGAGGTGAAGGGCGTGCGTCAGGTCAAATCCTGGCACGAGGTCAGATCCACCGTGTATCTGCGCGGCGAAGCACCGTTCGACGTGCTGTTTCTTGTTTCGGACCGTTCGGGGCGTGATCTGTTCTTCGATATGGTGATCGAAGGCGTCAGTCTGCGCCTGTCGGAACGCACCGAGATCGGTGCCATGCTGGACCGCCGCCAAGGCAATATCGACGCGCTGATCCAAGATCTGCGTCAAGCTGGTTGACCCCCTCACCCACATCGCAAAAATTTGCCCCCCAAGGACAGCTGCACCGATTTCTTTAAAAGAAATCGGACCGGGAACTTTGACAGTTTCCGGCCGCTCTTGGTTGGCACCAATCAGTCGCCCATACCCAGAATCCCGCGCAGGATATTTTCAATCGGATTGCCCTGATTGCGTGGCTGACGGGGCGCGGTTCCCGGCTGATCGTTACGTGGCGCGGGCTTCGGGGCTGGGCGCAGCATTGGCAGCGGTCGTGGCTCCAGCCCATCATGCACACGCAGCATGGTTTCGTGCCATATCTCGGCGGGCAACCCGCCCCCGGTGACGCCGGACAACGGGGTGTTGTCGTCATAGCCCATCCAGACACCCGCCACATAGTCGGCGGTAAAGCCCAAAAACCATGCATCGCGCGCCGCCTGCGTCGTGCCGGTCTTGCCCGCCGCTTCGCGGTCAGGCAGCTTGGCGCGGTTGCCAGTGCCGCCATGCACCACTTGGTGCATCATATAAATCAATTCGCGCGCAGCTGGTTCTTGGATCACCCGCTCACCGATACCGCCGCCCGTGCCCATCAGGGGCACATCATCCCCCAATAGCCGCAATTCCTTTAGACCATAGGGCGTGACCGACGAGCCGCCGTTCAGAATACCGGCATAGGCCCCTGTCATCTCGATCAAGGTGGATTCGGATGCGCCCAGTGCCAAAGCCGGACCGGCGGCCAGATCGCTTTCGATACCGAAATCACTGGCCACCTTTCGCACCAGATCACGCCCGACACTTTCCGAGACTTTCACCGCCGGAATATTCAGCGAATCTTTCAGAGCCTGGGTAAGGGTGACCCGGCCGTAATGTTTGCGCGTGTAGTTTTCCGGGCACCAGCGGCCCGAGCCCGGCACATCCAGACAAAACGGTTCGTCCACCACCGTTGAATCATGCGAATAGCCCAACTCTAACGCGGTTGCGTAAACAAAGGGCTTGAACGCCGAGCCGGTTTGCCGCTTGGCCTGTGTTGCGCGATTGAAGGCCCCACGCACCTTGATCTTGCGCCCCCCCACCATGGCGCGCACCGCCCCGTCAGCAGACATGACAACGATGGCCGCCTGCGCCTTGGAACCTTCGCGCACCTTATTTTCAAAGACATATTGCAACGCATCTTCGGCGGCTTTTTGCATCCGCTGATCCAGCGTGGTCTTTATGATAACATCCTCTATCGTGTCGCGGGTAAAGAATTCGGGCCCCGACGCCATGACCCAGTCGGCGAAATAGCCACCGGCCTGTTTTTCTGCGGCCTCGGACAGTTCGGCCGGGTTGGCCAGCGCAGTCGCGGCATCGGTTGACGAAATGTAGCCCTGATCCCGCATCAATCGCACCACAACGCTGGCACGGTTTTGCGAGCGTTCAAGGTTGGCCGTAGGGGCCAGCGTGGACGGCGCTGTCAGCAGCCCCGCCAGCATCGCGCCTTCGGCCACGTTCAGTTTGGACGCACCCTTGCCGAAATAGCGCTGCGCGGCGGCTTCGGCCCCATAGGCCCCACCGCCCAGATAAGCGCGGTTAAGATAGATCGACAGAATTTCATTCTTTGAATACTTGGCCTCCATGGCGATCGCGAACACCGCCTCTTTGACCTTGCGCGACAAAGAGGTTCGACGGCAATCGGCCACGTAATCGGCCTCGGACTCCCACTGCGCCTTGTCGAAGTCCACGCCCAGACACAGCAGTTTGGCCGTTTGTTGCGTGATGGTCGAGCCGCCATGCCCCTGCAATGGCCCCCGACCTTCGCGCAGGTTGATGCGCACCGCACTGGCGATGCCGATCGGATCGACGCCGGGATGATAGTAAAAGCGTTTGTCCTCGGTTGCGACCACCGCGTTTTTCAAGGCTGGGCTGACGGTCTCGGCAGTTACGACACCGCCAAACTGATCGCCCCGCCACGCATAAACATCGCCATTACGATCCAGCAGCGTCACGGACCCACGTGAACGGCCATCCAAAAGATCGCTGACAGGCGGCAGGGTGCTATAGGTATAAGCCACGGCCACACCAACGATCAGCGCCACAACAGCCCCAACGCGCCACGTGGCCTTCCAAATCAGACGCAACACCCACCGCACAAGCCGCATCGGGAGCGACAAAAGCCCCTTGCGCGCGGGGGCCTTGCGGGCCGCAGGTTTGCGGCGCACGGGCTTTGCGCTGGCCGGCTTCCTTTTCGGCTTTGACGCGGAATAGCGTTTTTCCGCGACGAGGCGGGGTTTTTTACGGCCTGAATTGCTCATGCTTGTCCTGCCCGGGACCCTTTGGTTTTCGTCAGTGTATAATGCTGCGC
>DATFJQ010000246.1:0-7044 GCA_035269125.1 Roseovarius sp. | reverse complement strand
TGAAAGAGGCGTGTCTGGCCAAGTGCCGAGCACCGTTGGCGTTTTTCATGCAGTATTGGGAGGAAGGCCCGTGGCGCAACGGGCTGCGGCTTGGGCTGGTGTGCCTTGGCTGCTGTTGGGCGCTTATGGCGCTGGCCTTTGTCGGTGGGGTCATGAACCTTGCGTTCATGGGGCTGGCGACGGTGGTGATGGTGATCGAGAAACTGCCCGATCTGGGCCGTTGGTTGACGCGGCCCTTGGGCGTCGCGCTGTTGGCTGGCGGTGTCTGGATGTTGTTGGGCGCACTTTAATCCGGAGGAGGAGAAAACATGCCATTGGACGAATTGGGCACGGTGCCCTGGACCATCAAAGGGGAGCTGATCCTCAATTGCAATTGCACGGTGTTTTGCCCCTGCGTGGTGTCACTGGGCAAGCATCCGCCCACGGAAGGCTATTGTCAGGCCTGGGCCGGGGTGCGGATTGACGAGGGACAGTATGGTGATGCCGATCTGTCGGGGCTGAACGTTGGTTTGATGCTGGAAATTCCCGGCCTTATGGCGCGGGGCAACTGGAAGGCGGCGGCCTATATTGACGACCGCGCCAGTGATGCGGCCTATGATGCATTGGTCAATATCTTCAGCGGCAAGGCGCGGGGCACGACGGGGCTGTTCAGCCTGTTGGTCAGCGAATTTCTGGGCGCTGAACGCGCGCCGGTTGTGTTCGAGACCGAAGGCAAGGCGCGACGCCTGATGGTGGGCAAAAAGATCCAAGGCGAAGTTGTGCCCGTCGAAGGGCATGGTGGCGAGGATATCGTGGTCACCAATACCGAGTATTGGATGGGCCCCGATATCACTGTCGCCACCGCCACCAAGGGCCGTGTGCGCGCCTTTGGCCGGGTCTGGGATTTTGATGGGCGCAGTGCGGAAATCTGCCAGATCGACTGGCGCGGCCCGCGCTGACGCTTGGGCGGGCGGCCGGTGTGCCGCCCGGAAATGCATCGTTCGTCATGCAGGAGGAGACATCATGACGGTCCCCCTATTGTCCCCATCGCGTCGGTTGCGCCGCACAGCTTTTTCCGAGGGTGTCGAGGCGGCGGGCGTAAAGGCCTACACGGTCTATAACCATATGTTGCTGCCGACCGTGTTCCGCAGCATCGAAGAGGATTACCGCCATCTGAAAGAGGCGGTGCAAGTCTGGGATGTGTCTTGCGAGCGGCAGGTCGAGCTGCGCGGCCCAGATGCGGGCCGCTTGATGCAGATGCTGACACCGCGCGATTTGCGGGGGATGACGCCGGGGCAGTGTTTTTACGTGCCGATCGTCGATGAAACCGGCGGCATGCTGAACGATCCGGTGGCGGTCAAGCTGGCTGAGGATCGGTGGTGGATTTCCATCGCCGACAGCGACCTTCTATATTGGGTGCGGGCCACCGCGCATGGCTGGCGGTTGGATGTTCTGGTGGATGAGCCGGATGTGTCGCCCTTGGGGGTGCAGGGGCCGAAGGCGGATGATCTGATGGCCGCCGTATTCGGCGATGCGGTGCGCGATATCCGGTTTTTTCGCTTTGGGGTGTTTGATTTTAAGGGCCGTGATCTGGTGATTGCCCGCTCGGGCTATTCCAAACAGGGCGGATTCGAGATTTATCTTGAAGGGTCCGATATGGGGATGGATCTTTGGGCTGCACTGATGGAGGCGGGCCGCCCGCTGGATGTGCATGCCGGTTGCCCCAACCTGATCGAACGGATTGAGGGCGGGCTGTTGAGCTATGGCAATGACATGACCGATGACAACACGCCACATGAATGCGGCTTGGGCCGGTTTTGCAACACCCATACCGCCATCGGCTGTATCGGGCGTGATGCGTTGCTGCGCGTGGCCAAGGAGGGGCCGGTGCAACAAATCCGGGCGCTTTCGATTGACGGGCCGGCGGTGCCGGGGTGTGATCACTGGTGGCCGGTGACGGCCAATGGCAAACGGATCGGGCGGGTCAGCTCGGTGGCGTGGAGCCCGGATTTCGGGACCAACGTGGCCATTGGCATGGTGCGGATGACCCATTGGGACGACGGCACCATTGTGCAGGTCGAGGCACCGGACGGGCCGCGAGAAGCACAGGTGCACGAGGCATTCTGGGCCTGAGGGCTGGCTGAAGCGGCGGGAGTGAGGGGCCAGCCCCTCACACTCCCCGGGGTATTTTGACCAAGAAAAAGCAGGGGGCTGGCCCTGCGCGCGCAAAAGGAGAGACGGATGTTTAATGCATTGGTGGTCGAAAAGGATGAGGACAGCGGCAAAACAAGCGCCGCCGTGCAACAGATCGGCGTGGATGATCTGCCGCATGGCGAAGTGTTGGTTGCGGTTGAATACTCCACGGTCAATTACAAGGACGGCCTGTGCATCGGGCCGGGTGGTGGATTGGTGCGGACTTATCCGCATGTGCCCGGCATTGATTTCGCGGGCACCGTCGAGGAAAGTTCGGACGCGCGGTACAAGCCGGGTGATAAGGTTGTTCTGACCGGGTGGCGCGTGGGCGAGGCGCATTGGGGCGGCTATGCCCAAAAGGCGCGTGTTTTGGCAGATTGGCTGGTGCCCTTGCCCGACGGGCTGGATGCCCGCGCGGCGATGGCGGTTGGCACCGCCGGGCTGACGGCGATGTTGTCGGTCATGGCGCTGGAAGATCACGGGCTTGCACCCGGCCATGGGCCGGTTCTGGTGACCGGGGCTGCAGGCGGTGTGGGCAGTGTGGCCACGGCGATTTTGGCCAATCTGGGCCACGAGGTGGCCGCCGTGACGGGGCGCCCGGAAACCGCCGACTATCTGCGCGATCTGGGAGCGACACAGATCGTGGCGCGTGACGAGCTGACCGAAGTGACCCGCAAGCCGCTGGAGTCCGAGCTATGGGCCGGCTGCGTGGATGCGGTGGCGGGAGCCATGCTGGGACGGGTGTTGAAACAGATGAAATATGGCACATCGGTTGCGGCGGTCGGGTTGGCCGGTGGGCCCGCCATCGAAGGCGCCTTGATCACCCCGTTCATTCTGCGCGGTGTGAACCTTTTGGGGATCGACAGTGTCATGCAGCCTTATGACAATCGTGTGCGCGCATGGCAGCGCATCGCGAAGGATTTGCCGATGGATAAGCTTGAGGCGATGGTTCGGCCTGCGACGCTGTCGGATTTGCCGCAGCTTGGCCGCGACATTCTGAAGGGCCAGGTCAAGGGGCGTGTCGTGGTGGATGTGAACGCCTGACCGTCTGCTTGGCAACTTCATCCGTCGCATTATGGCAAAGAGTCGGCGCGGTTGATTGATTTCCATCCCCGCGTCGCGTTACCGTCAGTTCGAGGGGTATCCTGCGGATCCGCCGCAGGCCCCCGTTCAATGTGGCGTGCGTGCCTGGACCTTTTGTTCGGTGCGGGGCGAAATATAATCTGCACGCAAGGAGGATAGTGAATGTTCAAAAAAATTATGACGCCGGTCGATCTGGCCCATAAGGGCGACCTTAAGAAATCGTTGGACGTTGCGGCTGATCTGGCCAAGCAATACGGGGCCGAGTTGGTTTATGTCGGGGCCACCACCTCGACGCCCAGTTCAACGGCGCACAGCCCCGAAGAGTATAAGGAAAAGCTGAACGCCTTCGCGGCCGAGCAATCCGAGGCCCACGGCATCAACGCGACCGGCGATATGGTGGTTGCCCATGATCCGCGCACGGATGTCGATGATGTTTTGCTCAAGGCGGTCAAGGACGAGGGCGTCGATTTGATTGTCATGCAAAGCCACATGCCCAGTTTCCTTGATTATATCTGGCCGTCCAATGGCGGTAAAATCGCCGAGCATGCTCAGTGTTCGGTTTTTGTCGTGCGTGGCTGACGCTGACTGGTCCCGGTCCCGGTCATGAACCGGGGCTGGGCACGGGGGCTTGCCCCAGACCATGTGCAAGCTATTGTAGCCCAACCTGGCGGGTTACAAGGAGCAGCAGGTGAGCAATGACACGCAAATTGTGATCCGAACAGTGCGCGACACTGATTCAGATGCCCTTTGGCCTTTGCTGCGCGATACAATCCGTAAGGGCGATACATATGCCATCGACCCGAACCTGACGCGTGAGCGTGTGCTGGATCTGTGGGTCGAGCAGCCGCGGGCGGTCTATGTCGCCGAGCGCGACGGGCACATTGTGGGAACCTATTACATCAAATCCAATCACGCCGGAAACGGCGCGCATGTGTGCAACTGCGGCTATATCGTTGCCGCCGAGGCGCGGGGGCAGGGGATTGCGCGCGCGCTGTGCCTGCATTCACAAGCCGAGGCGGTCAAGCTGGGCTATCTCGCTATGCAGTTCAATCTTGTGGTGGCCACGAATGTTGGGGCCATCCATCTTTGGACGGATCTGGGATTTGAAACTGTCGGCCGTCTGCCGCAGGCGTTCGATCACCCCGAGGCAGGGCTGGTCGACGCGCTTGTGATGTATAAGTGGCTGGGCGGCTGACGGCCGCGTTCGGCCATTTAATCTGAACATTCGCTATGTAACGTCGCGGGGCAGGCCATGGGAAACCATGGGCCGCACCTTGCGTTTGCACGAATCACAGAGACTTGCGGCAATCCCTTTGGGGTAATTATCCTTGGGAAATCGGGTTTTTTGGGCAGGAAATTTGGATAACCGCAAATTTCTTGGGAAATCGTGGGATAAAATCTTGGAGGTGTGAGTCTGCTAGATATTGTGCAGTGATCTCATCAGGGGGCTAGGTTGTGTGGTTTTTGTTGGATATTGAATACATTATGTTGTGTTGGAAGGGTCTTCAGAACAACATTCTGTATGCTGTGCCCATAAATTTGTATTGATTTCCATAAATTCCCATGGCATCCCTTTAACCACGATGAGGACGGGAACAAAGGGGCGCTACAAAGACCCCGAACAAAAAACTCCCAAGTCAGGTTTCATACAGGCACCCGCTTTCATCGAACGAAGAGATCCGGCGCGCGAGCGAGCAGACATCCCCCCAGGTGGCGCGCGCAGTCGGACACCCCGCTACAGCGGGACGAGGGCGGCGGATTGGGCAGTGGCAGCAGCTCAATCCGCCGTTTCGTTTCCAGCGGTCGGATTCAATCGGGGGCGACAGAGAGGCGGACGGGACAGTGGTTCGCAGGTTCAGAGGCGAAAGCCACCACAAGGTGGACAGCAAGGGCAGGGTGTCGATCCCGGCCTCGTTTCGCCGTGTGCTCGAAGCGTCCGACCCGAACTGGACCGAAGGTCTAAGCCCCGAGCTTGTCATCGTATATGGCGATCACCGCCGCAATTATCTTGAATGCTACACCATGGCGGCCATCGAAGAGGTCGACGCCAAGATCGACGCGTTGCCGCGCGGCTCGATGGAGCGCAAGATGTTGCAGCGCTTGTTTCATGGTCAATCCTACCCGACCAATGTGGACGAAACCGGGCGCTTGGTTCTTCCCGCCAAGCTGAGGCAGAAGATCGGCCTTGAGAACGAGGCGTTTTTTATTGCGGCGGGCGACACGTTCCAAGTTTGGAAGCCCGAAACCTACGACCAGGAAGAGCTGGCCAAAACCGAAGAATGGCTGGATGAGCTGCCCGAAGATTTCGATCCGCTGTCTTTCCTTGATGGACCGAAAGGGGAGTGACGGATGGCTGCTGCTGCCCAAGCCCCCAACCCCGCCCCGCATATCCCCGTTTTATTGCGTCCGCTTCTGGATGCCGTGGCGCCTGTTCACGGGGTCTGGGTTGATGGCACGCTTGGCGCGGGCGGCTACACCCGCGCCTTGCTTGAGGCCGGGGCCGAGCGCGTGATTGGCGTGGACCGTGATCCTTTGGCTTTGGACATTGCGCGAGAGTGGGGCGCTGACTATGGCGCGCGCCTGCAACTGGTGCAGGACACGTTTTCCCACATGGATGATCATGTGCAGGATGCTGATGGCGTGGTGTTGGATTTGGGCGTGTCATCAATGCAGCTTGATCGCGCCGAGCGGGGCTTTTCCTTTATGCAGGATGGTCCGCTGGATATGCGGATGAGCCAAGACGGCCCGACCGCCGCCGATCTGGTAAACAACTGCGACGAGGCCGAGCTGGCGGATATCCTTTATCTATACGGCGAAGAGCGGGCCAGCCGCCGCATCGCCCGTGCCATCACCCGTGCGCGGGCCGAAGCCCGGATTGAAACCACCTTTCAACTTGTTGAAATCTTAGAAAAATGCCTGCCAAGACCCAAGCCGGGGCAGGCCCATCCGGCGACCCGTAGCTTTCAGGCGATCCGCATCGCGGTGAATGATGAATTCGGTGAACTTGTGGCCGGGCTGGAAGCCGCCGAGCGGGCCTTGAAGCCCGGAGGGCAACTGGCCGTGGTCACGTTCCATTCTATCGAAGACCGCATGGTTAAACGCTTTTTGCAGGCCAAGTCGGGTGGCGGCGGTCGTGGCAGCCGTCATGCGCCCGAAATCCAAAAGAACACCGCAGAGTTCGAGGTCAGGCATCGCAAGGCCATTGGGCCTGACGATCAGGAACTGGCCGAGAACCCCAGATCCCGCAGCGCCAAACTGCGCGTCGCGATCCGCACCGATGCGCCCGCGACGCGGACGGACCGCAAAGCGATCGGAATGCCATTGCTCAAGGGGGACAGATAATGCGCAGTTTGTTTTACGTGCTGACCGCCTTGGCCGTCATCGGTCTGGCGTTTTGGGCCTACCGCGAAAATTATGAAACACAGGCCGCACAGGCCAAGGCCGAAGAATTGCAGCGCGCCATCAGCCATGAACGGCAACGCCTGCGGGTGTTGAACGCCGAATGGGCCTATTTGAACCGGCCTGATCGGCTGCGCGATTTGGCGGATATCAATTTTGATACGCTTGGGCTTTTGCCGTTGCAGCCCTACCAGTTCGGCAAAATTGATCAGGTGGCGTTCCCGCCCGAGGATACAAGCCTGCCGATCCTGTCGCCGGTTGACGTGTCCAACATGGAGGCCACGCAATGATCCGCACCCCGCTGCGTCCGCTGGCCCGTATTCTTGAGGCCCGCGCCAAGGGCGAAAACCCCGATGCGATCGAACGCGAGAATATCCGCATCCGGCATGA
>DATFJQ010000245.1:0-8821 GCA_035269125.1 Roseovarius sp. | reverse complement strand
TCTACGGCTGGAACCCCGATAGCAAACCCGCCCGGCCCAAGGGTGGTGTTGGCATGGGTGCGCGCGCGCTGCTGCAAGCCTTACCACAGGCGTTGAAACTGTGACTGATCGCCGCCTGACCCCGGCCAATGCGCGCGTCGCACACGTGGCGTTGCGCGGGCAGGTCAGCGCCCCACGCTTTACCAAGGGTGCGGCGCGTCTGGTGACGGTGCCTGCGGCTGATCTTTTGCACGCGCCGGGTGGTCGCCGTGAACGGCAGTTGCTGATGGGCGACAGCGTTACCTGTCTTGAGGATCACAAAGGCTGGTCTTTTGTGCAGGCCGCGCGGGATGGCTTTGTTGGCTACCTGCGTAGCGATCAGCTGTGTTGGGAGGGTGACGACGACACGCCGCCCACTCACCGGGTCAGCGCCCGCGCGACACATCTGTATCCGACGCCCGATTTCAAAGCCCCTGAACTGGCTCTGCTAAGCCAAGGCGCGCGGCTGCATGTGTTGGGCCGGGATGGCAGGTTTGCGGAAACTCCGCAGGGTTTTGTGCCCGCTGCGCATCTGACCCCGTTGGACCAGCCCGCCGGCGATCCGGTCAGCGTGGCCGACCTGTTTCTGGGCACGCCCTACCTGTGGGGTGGCAATTCGGTCAGCGGCATCGACTGTTCGGGGCTGGTGCAGGCCGGGTGCCTGACCTGTGACATCGCCTGCCCCGGTGACAGCGATCTGCAACAGGCCTCGCTTGGCACCGATCTGCCAGACGATGCGCCGCTGCAACGCGGTGACCTGTTGTTCTGGAAAGGCCATGTTGCGTGGGTGGTTGACGCCGAGACGCTGCTGCATGCCAATGTGCATCACATGGCCGTGGCTTATGAACCCCTGCACGATGCGATTGACCGGATCGCGCGGCAAGGTGATGGGCCGGTGACGGCCCGCAAACGATTGAAAGGATTGCGCGATGTCTGACAGTTTTTTCCAGCCGGTTTCGGGCTTTGATCTGCCGCGGTTCGCCGGGGTGCCCACATTTATGCGCCTGCCGCATGTTCCGCTGGATCACGAGCGGCTGAGTGATGTCGATATTGGCTTGATCGGCGTGCCATGGGACAGCGGCACAACCAATCGCCCCGGCCCTCGGCACGGGCCACGCCAGTTGCGCGATGCCTCGACCATGATCCGCGCGCAGCATCAGGCCAGCGGCACCCGCCCGTTCGAGGCGCTGAATTGCGCCGATCTGGGCGATGTCGGGCCGAACCCGGCTGATATCATCGATTCGATGACGCGGATCACCACGTTCTACGATCAGGTGAAACAGGCGGGCATCACGCCACTGACGGCGGGCGGTGATCACCTGACCTCGTTGCCGGTGCTGCGCTCGTTGGCCAAGGATGCGCCAGTGGGCATGGTGCATTTCGACAGCCATACCGACCTGTTCCATTCCTATTTCGGCGGCACGATGTATACCCACGGCACGCCGTTCCGTCGCGCGGTAGAAGAGGGGCTTTTGGACCCCAAGCGCGTGATTCAGATCGGCATTCGCGGCACGATGTATGATTCCGAGGATCGCGATTTCGCCCAGGCCGAAGGCATCCGCCTGATCGAGATCGAGGAGTTTCACGCGCGCGGCGTGGCCGATGTGATGGCCGAGGCGCGCGAGATCGCGGGCGATGGCGCGACCTATGTCAGCTATGACATTGATTTTGTCGATCCCACCTTTGCCCCCGGCACCGGAACCCCCGAGGTGGGCGGGCCGAATAGTTACCAAGCGTTGCAGGTGGTGCGTGAATTGGCCGGGCTGAACATCATCGGCGCGGATATGGTCGAGGTATCGCCACCCTTTGACACCTCAGGCGGCACGGCCTTTTTGGGGGTGTCGATCATGTTCGAGTTGCTTTGCGTGATGGTGCCGGGGCGCTAAGCCCCGGCCATTCGTATCAACACCGCGCCTGTCGCCAGAATATGGGCCAGCGTGATCGCAACCGAAAGACCGTGCAACCACTTGAAGCGCGTGGTCTGGCCCGCATCCGTGGCGGCATTGATCGCGGGCATCAGGCTTTGGCGGGCATAAATCGTGCTGAGTGCAACCGCAGTCATGATCGCGGCCCCGATCCAATCCTGCAGCATCAGCAGCACACCGGCCACGACAGAACAGGCCAGCACGAACAGGTAGAAATGTGGAAACGCCCGGCGGATCAGTGGCCCTGCCGTGTCTGCAGGCAGGGCGCTGAACACAAACGCCGCGAAACCAAAGGAATAAAGCGTCATACCGCCAAACAACAACGCGGTGACCAGTAGGGCGATGGTATCCATTGGGTGACCTTTCGTGATCCGGTATGCCGAAAAACGTAGGTCTGGGCGTTGCAATGGCCAGCCGGTGTTACTTGACGGCGCGGATTAGCTTGCGTTCCAGCACGCGCAGCACGGTTTTCAGGTCATGCCCGCGCTTCAAAACCTGCCCATCCATGCCGATCACCGCATATTGCCCTTGCCGATTGCGCAGCTTGGGGCGTTTTTCGATGCGATAGAGCGGATGTTCGGCGGTGCGGCGAAAGACCGAAAACACCGCCACGTCGCGCAGACAGGAAATGCCGTAATCGCGCCATTCGCCCGCCGCCACCATGCGCCCGTAAAGCGACAGGATCACGTTCAGTTCTGTGCGGTGGAACGCAACGTGATCCTGGCCACCACCGGGCGAAAGTGATGCGGGCGATTGATAAGTCATGCAATCAGAGTTGCGCTGATATGTGAATAAATCAAGAAATTTCCCTGCGTTGTTCCATGGATCACGTAAAACTGCCCTGACAGAACCACCCTGAACTCATCGCGGCGCCATGGGCATAAAACAGCCACAGCCGCTCGCCTCGTGCGGTGACCACCTGCCAGTAATCGCGCACGCCGTTGCGCCATTCCGGCTCGTCCAGCCACCATTCCGGCGAAATACGCTCGGGCCCGGTGGCATGGGCCAGATCATGCGCCCGTCCGCGCCAGCGGAAATGTCCGGGGGGGCTTGGGCTATCGGGGGCCGTCACCGGCTCGGGCCTCCAGATCAACAGCGGCCGTGGCGTAGGCGGGGTGGGCCAGTTGGTGGCGGGCTCGGACCACGCAGCCGCCAGAACCTGCGCGGTCTTTTCGGGAATATGGCTGCTGGCCGGGTGATGGCGGGTGATCGCATCCAGCCCGATCCGCGCGCCCAAACGCCCCAACAGGTCGGCCATTGCGGTTTCGCCGTTGGCGCGGGCGTGGGCGGCTTCGGTGGCACCGGCATGGCCGGTGACGGTGCAGGCATGAACGGGTTCAACCCGAACCGCCTCAAGTCGCAGCATATCGATACCGAACCCCGCGTCGATTTCGTCCAGCTTCATGTCCAGCAGAGGGCGGATGCGGGCCGGATCGTGGCTGGCGCGGGCCAGCCCGATCTCGATGGTTTGCATCGTGTCGTTGACGCGCCCGACCTGTAGCCGCACCCGGCGTGCGCCTTGGCCCTGATCTTGCAGCAATTGGCCCAGCCGGGGCAGCAGCCGGTCCAGCCCGGCTAGAATATCATCGTGCAGTCCGATCGGTTCGGGCAGGGTCAGGCGCGTGGCAAAATGCGGCGCTTCACGCGCCGGTGACACGGGTTCTGGCACCGCGCCAAGCGCCTGATCCATGCGCAACAACAGCCCCCGGCCAAAGCGCCGTGCCAAGGGCGCACGCGGCTGGCCGGTCAGATCGCCCACCCGGCGCAGCCCCATACGGCCCAGTTGCTCAATCACCTCTGGCTCCAGCCTGAGGGCGGCCACCGGCAGGTCGGCCAATGCGCTACGGGTTTGGCCGGGGGGCGCGATGCGCAGCGCGTGGTCCGCCGTGCCGGGGGTGGCCATGGGCTGAACGGCAGGGCCGCCCCGTTCCCAATGGCGGCGCTTGGCGGCGCGGGACCGGGTGGCGCGTGCCTCTTGGTCAATCGCGTCGCCGGATCGGTCATGCCCCGGTGCGCGCCCCGCATAACGCGCCAGCGCCCAAGCCGCGCCCACCGTATCGGCCAGCCCGGCCCGCATGCTGAGCCCAAACCCCTGCGCACCGTCTGCCATGGCCTGCATCATCGCCTGTTCGCCGCCAAACAGATGCGCGCAGCCGGTGACATCCAGCACCAGACCATCGGTGCCCTGCGCCGCCACCCAAGGTGAAAATTGCCCGGCCCAACGCTGCAATGCCGCCAGAAAAGCGGCCTCGGCCCGTGGGTTTTGCGCCCGCGCCACCAGATCGGCACACATGGCGTGCGCGTCGCGCAAGGGCTGTCCAATCTGTAGCCCCGCCGCCTCGGCCACTTCGGACAGTGCGCTTATAACGCGCGTCTGCCCTACCTCTTGCACCACGGCCAAAGGCACGTCGCCCGTGGCACCCATATGGCGCAACAGGCGTTCGGCCCCAAGGCGTGGAAACCAGACGGAAAGAATACGGCGGGCGGGCATGATGGCAGCACAATGTTCGCTATTTGTTCCTTTTTACAAGATACCCTTGCCCCGAGTCGAGTCGCATCGTGCGCTATCCGCACCAGATACGGGTGATCTGATCATTCTCTGACAGTTCGACATTCAGCCGATCAAGGCGATAATCCATCGTCATCATCGCACCGGGCGGCAAAATCCGCACTGGGCCGCTGACCGCCACCGCGTCAAATGCGCTGCGCGGCTGACCCACCAAATTTTGCAGGGTTTCTGCCCCGCAGGTGCCTGTCATTTCCGACGGTCCGTCATTGGCTACGTTGCAGCCTGCCACTGCCACAGCGCACAGCATAAACCAAACATGTTTCATTCCGATCCTCCTCAGTGCACCACCCAGACTGCCTCATCCTGTCGGCCCCGGTCTATCCCTTGTCGCACATTCTGTTGATCTGGCGCGCGCTTTCGCTCACAGTCGGGACAACATATAAACCGGAGGAAACACCATGCGCACCACCGCCGCTGTCGCCCTAGAGGCTGGCAAACCGCTTGAAATAATGGACGTCAACCTTGAAGGCCCCAAGGCGGGCGAGGTTCTGGTTGAGGTCAAGGCCACCGGCCTGTGTCATACCGACGATTTCACCCTGTCCGGTGCCGACCCCGAGGGCCTGTTTCCCGCCATTCTGGGCCATGAAGGCGCAGGCGTTGTGGTTGAGGTGGGGCCGGGCGTCACATCGTTGCAACCCGGCGATCACGTCATCCCGCTTTACACGCCGGAATGCCGGGAATGCGACTACTGCCTGAACCCCAAAACCAACCTGTGCCAGTCGATCCGCTCGACCCAAGGCCAAGGCTTGATGCCCGATGGCACGTCGCGGTTTTCCATGCTCGATGGCACGCCGATCCTGCATTACATGGGCTGCTCGACATTCGCCAATCACACCGTCCTGCCAGAAATTGCGCTCGCCAAGGTGCGCAAGGACGCGCCGTTTGACAAGATTTGCTATATCGGTTGTGGCGTGACCACCGGCATCGGTGCAGTGGTTAACACCGCCAAGGTTGAAATCGGCTCGACCGCCATCGTGTTCGGTTTGGGCGGAATTGGCCTGAATGTCATTCAGGGGCTGCGCCTTGCCGGGGCCGATCAGATCGTCGGGGTTGATCTGAACGATGCCAAGAAACCCATGGCCGAGAAATTCGGCATGACCCATTTCGTCAACCCCAACGAGGTTGATGGCGATCTGGTGGCCCATCTGGTCGAGTTGACCGGCGGCGGCGGCGATTACACCTTTGACGCCACTGGAAATGTGGGTGTGATGCGCACCGCGCTGGAATCGGCGCATAAAGGCTGGGGCGAAAGCGTGATCATCGGCGTCGCACCCGCCGGGGCCGAGATTTCGACCCGGCCCTTCCAACTGGTCACAGGCCGCGTCTGGCGCGGTACAGCCTTTGGTGGCGCGCGCGGCCGCACCGATGTGCCGCAGATCGTCGATTGGTACATGGACGGCAAGATCGAGATCGATCCGATGATCACTCACAGCCTCAAGTTGGACGAGATCAACAAAGGCTTTGATATGATGCATGCCGGGGAATCGATCCGCTCGGTGGTGGTGTATTGATCACACCCGCCCCGGACTGAAAAAGTCGCAGGGCCGCACATGCACTTGTGCGGCCCTCAACATTGCGAACATGCAGCAAACGCATAACTTGGCCCCCAAACAAGAGCCACGGGCGCAGCGTTTGAACCGCCCCAGTCGGAAGGATGCACACCATGACCAACGATAACTACACGCCCCCCAAGGTCTGGACATGGGAGGGGGAATCGGGCGGCCAGTTCGCCTCGATCAACCGGCCCATCGCCGGGCCGACCCATGACAAGGAATTGCCGGTCGGTCAGCACCCGTTCCAGCTGTATTCGATGGGCACCCCCAACGGGGTGAAAGTCACCGTGATGTTCGAAGAACTCCTTGCCGCGGGCCATGACGCCGAATATGACGCATGGCTGATCCGCATCACCGAAGGTGATCAGTTCTCCAGCGGTTTTGTCGAGATCAACCCGAACTCCAAGATCCCCGCCATGGTCGATCACACCGGGCCTGAGCCCCTGCGCGTGTTCGAATCCGGTTCGATCCTGATGCATCTGGCCGAAAAATTCGGCGCCTTCCTCCCGGCTGCGGGCCCGGCGCGCACGGAAACGCTGAACTGGCTCTTCTGGCAAATGGGCAGCGCGCCCTATCTGGGCGGCGGGTTTGGTCATTTCTACGCCTATGCGCCGGAAAAGATGCAATACCCCATCGACCGCTTCACCATGGAAACCAAGCGTCAGCTTGATGTGCTGGATCGTCAGCTTGCCAGCCGGACCTTCATCGCGGGCGATGACTATACCATCGCCGACATGGCGATCTGGCCGTGGTATGGCAACTTGGTTCTGGGCCGCCAATATGGCGACGCGGCCACCTTCCTTGATGCCGCCAGCTACACGAATGTCATGGCATGGGCACAAAAGATCGACGCCCGCCCGGCGGTGCAGCGCGGTCGTATGGTTAACCGAACCTTTGGCGACCCGGCCACGCAACTGCATGAACGCCACGCGGCCAGCGATTTTCAGACCAAAACCCAAGACAAGCTTGGCACCGCCGCCGACTGACCCGCAGGAAAGGACGCGCCATGTCTGACCAAACACCCCTTCTGGCCGTCCTGATCGACGCCGATAACACCTCGCCGAAATGGACCAAGGCCATCTTTGACGAGATCGCCGCCATCGGCGAGGCCAGCGTGCGCCGTTGCTATGGCGATTTTTCCTCGCAACTGATGAGCGGCTGGAACAAGGTGCAGGCCGAGTTTGGCCTTGTCCCGCATCACCAGCCCGCCAATACCGTCGGCAAGAACGCCAGTGATATCGCCTTGGTGATCGACGCCATGGATCTGATGCATTCGGGCCGGTTCGATGGCTTCGTTCTGGTCAGCTCCGACAGTGATTTCACCCGGCTGGCCAGCCGCATCCGCGAACAGGGGCTGGATGTGTACGGCATCGGCGCGCGCAAAACCCCCGAGGCGTTTCGCAAAGCCTGCAAACGGTTTATCTACCTTGAAAACCTCGGCCCCGGCCCCGACACTGCAAACGCGCCCGCCCCGAAAAGCCCGAAAAACACGAACGAGGCGCGCGATCTTTTGTTCAAGGCAATGGACAGCATTGACCAAGACAGTGACTGGTATGCGCTAGGCCGTCTTGGTCAACAGGTCACAGCTGCCAACCCCGATTTCGACACAAGGTCATACGGGCACCGCAAGCTCAGCGATCTGGTGGCGGCGATCAAGGTTCTCGAAACCCGGCGCGAGGGCAATCACCTGTATGTGCGCCGGGTTGATTGACCGGGCAGGCGTTGCAGTATCCTGCCCTTCATTGTTCCCAAAATACTCCGGGGGAGTCGCCGCTTGCGGCGACGGGGGCAGCGCCCCCATTTAACCCGGTATCAGTTCATCAACCCGGCATGGCGCATCGCGTCATCCACCAATTGCTTGGTCGGTTCAGTCAGGCCGATCAGCGGGGTACGCACTTCTTCGCTGCACAGGCCCAGCCTTGACATCGCGTATTTTGCGCCCACCAGCCCAGGTTCGGTGAAAATCGCTTGGTGCAGCGGCATCAGCCGATCCTGCAATTCCAGCGCGCGGGCATAATCACCGGCCAGCGTGGCCTCTTGCACCTGCGCCACAAGCTTCGGGGCAACATTGGCCGTGACCGAGATCACCCCAACACCCCCTTGCGCGTTGAAGCCGTGCGCGGTGGCGTCCTCACCGGAAATTTGCACGAAATCCTTGCCGCAGGTGATCCGTTGCTGGCTGACGCGGGCCAGATCGCCGGTGGCATCCTTCACGCCAACGATCCGCGGCAGCTTGGCCAGCTCGCCCATGGTGTCCGGTGTCATATCCACGACCGACCGGCCGGGGATGTTGTAAATGACGATTGGCAACTCACAGCAATCGTGCAGCGCGGTGAAATGGGCGATCAGCCCGGCCTGCGTCGGTTTGTTGTAATAGGGGGTCACCACCAGCGCGGCATCGGCCCCAACCTTTGCGGCGTGCTGCATGAAACGGATTGATTCCAGCGTGTTGTTACTGCCCGCCCCGGCGATCACGGGAATGCGGCCATTCACGGCGCGCACGACCTCTTCAACCACGGTTTCATGTTCTTGATGGGTCAGTGTCGGGCTTTCGCCGGTCGTGCCCACCGGCACCAGTCCATGGCTGCCTTCGCCGATATGCCATTCGACAAGTTTTTTCAGCGTGTCCAGATCCAGCTCGCCGTTCTTGAACGGCGTGACCAGGGCAGGAAAAGATCCTTTGAACATGACACGCTCCTTTCTTGTCGTCACGCGGTGGGGCGCGAACGACCCCGGCGATCTTTGGTTTCGGCCCT
>DATFJQ010000244.1:0-3935 GCA_035269125.1 Roseovarius sp. | reverse complement strand
CCGTCAATCTGGTCATATGCGCGGAAATCACCAAAATACTTCGTGATCGCCGCCGTCAGCGTCGTCTTGCCGTGGTCAACGTGACCAACCGTGCCAATGTTCACGTGCGGTTTCGAACGGTCAAACTTTTCCTTTGCCATGTCTCGAGGCGCCTTGTTCAGTTGGGGGGCCACAGAGGCCCGATGGATACTCCGCGCGGCGTTTATTGGCTTGTGCACGGAAAATCAAGCCATTCATGCGGCAATCTGGCTACTCGTTGCCGGGTGTTTCCAGCGTGCCACCCGTTTCGCCTTGTGTCACCGGCAGCATGGCCGCCGCATCAGGGCCCAGATCCGAAGGGCTTGGGTCGGCGGATTCCAAACTTTCGCCAACCTGTTCAGCGGTTTCTTCGGCGCCCGTGGGCGTGGCCCCTGTTTCAAACCATCCATTCGCGTTCTTTTCACGCACCAGCCAGTTCTGGATCAGCTTGGCCGCATTGCGGCTGAGATTTTCTAGCTGCTGCTCTTTCGATTGTGTCAGGCCAGACCCCAGCCACGTACTGCCGGAAAACGTTTCGACCACGGTGATCTGCTCTGGCTCTTCATTCAGCTTTTCCTGCTTGGCATCGTCCCAAACCGTCACATTCAGGATCAGCGCCGATTTTGGCGACGCCACAATCGGAACACCAGGCACGGCCAGAACATATCCTTCGATGCTAATGCCAAGGTGATACAGGCGGTCCCCCTCATAGCGGCTGAAACGTTCATCAATCGCTTTTTCCATGGCCACTTTCCATTCCTCTTCGGTGGCTTCGCGCGACGCTGGCCCCTTGGTCAGGTTCGGTGCGACCACCACGTTGTGGCCCAGATGGAAATCCCCCAGATCAACGGGTTTTTCGTCAAGGTCATTGGGATTTGTGCAGGCGGCCATGGTCAGAACTGCGGCCAGCAGGGCGATGATACGCAACATGGGGTCCCCCTCAGGATGTCCGTTGCGCCCCGATACAGCAGCACGCCTGAGCACGCAATCATTTGTCCAGAGGGCAGAATCGCGCTATATCACGATCAGGTGTAATCGAGGCCCCTTATGACAACCGCCCCGCCCCCTGTTCGTGTGCCGCTGGTGACCCGGCCAATGGGTGTTTGGGCCAGTTTGCAAGCCTCTCGCCAGAATGTCCTGAGCATTATTCCCGACATCGCGATGCGGCAACCAATGGTATCGGGCCGCACCGGCAAGCGCTGGCACATGGTGATGGACCCCGAGGCCATCCGACGAATGCTGTTGGACCAGTTGGATATCTATCCCAAATCACTGGTCACCAAGAATCTGCTGCGCCCTGCGATTGGCGACTCGCTGTTCATTGCTGAAGGGGCGCATTGGCGCTGGCAGCGCCGCACCGCCGCGCCGGTGTTTTCGCATCGCAACGTGATGAACCTTGGCCCGATCATGACCGCCGCCGCCGAGCGTAGCTGTGAGCGTATCACCGCCGCCGGGCCGCGCGCCATAGACATGGCCGAGGACATGGTGCGCACAACCTTTGATGTGATCGCCGATGTCACCTTTTCCGGCGATGGCAGCTTTGACGCGGGCGGCGTGCATAATGCGATCAACGATTACATCAGCGAGGCCGGCAAAATCTCGTTGTTTGATATCCTTGGGTTTCCCGATTGGGTGCCACGGCCCGGACGCATGATGTCCGCCGGGGCGGTCAACCAAATGAAACGCATCGCCGATGACGCCGTCGAGGCGCGCGGTGCCCGGGGCCCACAAGGCGTTCCGGATCTGTTGGATCTGCTGCTGGACGGCGAAGACCCCAAAACCAAGCGCCGCATGAACACCGCCGAATTGCGCGACAACCTGCTGACCTTTATCGTCGCGGGGCATGAAACGACGGCGCTATCACTTGGCTGGGCGCTGTATCTTTGCGCCTATGACCAAAACGTGCAGGACAAGGCCCGCGCGCAGGCGCAATCGGTGCTGCAAGGACGCGCCGCGACCGCCGATGACATTGAGAGCCTGCCCCTGATCCGCCAGATCATCGACGAGGCCCTGCGCCTGTATCCGCCTGCCGGGATCGTGTCGCGCACGGCCATGGCCGATGACACCCTGTGCGGACGCGAGGTGCGCAAGGGCGATACAGTGATGATCCCGATCTATGCCTTGCACCGCAATCACCTGCTATGGGACGCGCCCGACAGCTTTCGGCCCGACCGGTTTGCCGACCGCAAGGCGATTCAGCGCTATGCTTACCTACCCTTTGGCGACGGGCCACGGATTTGCATCGGTGCCAGCTTTGCCATTCAAGAGGCAGTAATCATCCTTGCCACGCTGCTGTCGCGGTTCCGGTTCACCCCTGTCGCGGGCCGCGATCCCGATCCGGTGATGATCCTGACGCTGCGGCCCGAAGGCGGTGTTTGGCTAGAGGCCGAGCCGATGACCGCGCAAGTGCGCAAAACGCCCGCCTAGTCGCAAATCCCTTGCAACGCCTGCCATTCTGCGCGGGTCAGCACAGGTTTGGTCACTCCTTGGCGTTCGGCATTTTCACGCGCACGTTCGGCGCGCGCTTCGCTGGCGGGATGGGTCGAGAAATATTCCGGAATTTGCGGCATGTCGCCTTCCAACTCGTGCAGGTGGTCGAAAAACCGGGCCATGCCCGCGCTGTCGACCCCGGCCGCATTCAACATCGCCAGCGCAAAGCGATCAGCGCGCGCTTCGGCCTCACGGGTATAACCCGCCTGAAGCAACCGCTCGCCCAAAAACACCGCGATTGTGCCGCCGGTCACATCGCCCAGCACCATCGACAAAAGCCCCGCCGACCCGGCAGCGCGCAGGGCGTGGCGTGTGGCGTCGCGTTCCTCGACATGGCCGATCTCATGCGCCAGCACCGCCGCCACGGCATCCGGCCCGCTGGCGTTGTCCAACAAGCCGCGCAGGACCACAACCTGCCCGCCGGGCGCGGCAAAGGCATTGACCATTTCATGATCGAACACCTGCACCTCAAGATCGTATTGCAACGCCTGCGCTTTGGTCAGCCGGTCCAGCATCGCATCAAGCGCAGCCCGGCCTTGCGGATTTTGACACTTGAGCGCCCCCATATCCGCCGCGCCCAGCGCCTGTTCCATCTGCGCGACAACGGTTTTGCCCAGAGCAATTTCACGCTCGACCGGGATCAGCGTGGCCAATGTATCGGCCATGCGTGGCAGAATCACGAATAGCATCAGCACAACCGCCGCAACGGCCATCGCGCCCCGCACGGCCAGCTTGCGATAAAGGCCCTTGTGAACGTCGCGTTTGTGCAGATCGGGGCAAATGGTTTCAAGCCGGGCTATGGTGCCCGGCTCGGTTATCGTCAGGCGCGCCGCATCGCGCGGCGCTTCGTCATTGCTATCGGCGTGCAGGGTCAGCGTCAGGGAATATCCGCGCGCCTGATCCCGCAGGGCCCGCAAACGGCCCAACGGCCAGAATACCGGGCTTTCGCCTAGCGTGGGCCCATCAAAAACCATCCGCCCGCCGGCCTCGTCCAGCACCACCTCGACACGGTGATCACCTGCCGTCAGGCCATCGAAGTAGCGCCCCGCAATGCCCGGCATCAGATCGCGCCACCCACATCCAGTGCATCGGCAAAGCCTTCGGCATCGGCGCCGCTATCGTAGGCGCGTTGTCTGATTTCGCCCAGCGCTTTGGAATTATGAACCGTAACAGTGCCGACCACATGGTCGATGACAGGCTGGATCACCCACACCAAGGCCAGTGACCCCGACATGGCCAACGCCAGCACATAAAGCACAGCCGCGATGAGACCCGCCACAAACACCGCCCCCTCGCCCATCAAGGCGGCGGGGGTCATTATGACAAACCACGCCGCGCCCAGCCCGACAAAAACCAAGGTTGAGATCAGCATCACCATCAATCCGCCCAAAATGATCGTGGACACGACATTGACGGTTTCAGGATGC
>DATFJQ010000243.1:0-13291 GCA_035269125.1 Roseovarius sp. | reverse complement strand
CCACGGTCCGACCTTCAAGACGAATGAACCCGGTGATGATGTTCTTGGCGAAATCTTCCTGGATCTCGTAAAAGTCACCCTCGTCACCGACCTTGGTGATCAACTCCTTCATGTCATAGGGCATGTTTGGGTTCGCCGGCACGATGGTATCAAGGCTTGGCTCGGCACGGTCCGGATCGTCGAAGAAGGGCCGTACCGGCACCGACTCTTGGTTGTTCAGCGGCAGGAAATCGACAAGGCGGCGCACTTCGGCCATGGCCTCGACGTCATTCTCAAAGGCCCCATCCGCAACCGAACTTTTCTTGGTATGGGTCGAAGCCCCGCCAAGCTCCTCCGCCGTGACCTGTTCGTTGGTCACGGTCTTGACCACGTCAGGGCCGGTCACGAACATGTAGGAACTGTCCCGCACCATGAAGATGAAATCGGTCATCGCCGGGGAATACACCGCGCCCCCGGCACATGGCCCGGTGATCACGCTGATCTGCGGCACCACGCCCGAGGCTTCGATGTTGCGCTGGAACACCTCGCCATAGCCGGCAAGGCTGTCGACACCCTCCTGAATCCGCGCGCCGCCCGAATCGTTGATCCCGATCACTGGCGCACCGTTTTGCATGGCCATATCCATGATCTTGCAGATCTTCATCGCGTGCGTCGCACTGACCGAGCCGCCCAGAACCGTGAAATCCTGACTGAACACATAGACCTGACGCCCATTGATCGTGCCCCAGCCAGTAACGACACCATCCCCATAGGGCCGGTTGTCTTCCATGCCGAAATCGGTGCAGCGATGGGCCACGAACATGTCGAATTCTTCAAAGCTGTCTTCGTCCAGCAGCAGGTCGATCCGCTCACGGGCTGTCAGCTTGCCTTTGGCGTGCTGTGCGTCGATCCGTTTCTGGCCACCACCGATGCGGGCCTCGCCGCGGCGATCCTCAAGTTCCTGAAGAATGTCTTTCATGTCGGTCCCCTTGCGATTTTGCGCGACCATAGGCAATGCTGCGCCATGCACAAAGGAAATTCGGGCAAATTTGCAAACCAAAGCAAATAAAGTTCTGCTAATCCGCAAATCTGCAAATTTATGCGCGCCTTGGGCATCGCCACCCGCGCCGGTCTGTGCAGCCCGCCACAGCCGTCTGTGCATGGACAATCGACAATCGCGGGCCTAACCCTGTTTCATGAGCACACCCCGTCCCGTTCGGTTTCTTGACCGCGCCACGCCGCCGCATATCGCAACGCTGATTCTGCTGGCCGGTATTTCGGCGCTGGCGATGAACATTTTCTTACCGTCGCTGCCCGGCATGGCGGCAGAATTCGGGGCGGACTACCGCGTGTTGCAACTGTCGGTGGCGCTGTATTTGGCGGTCAACGCGGCCTTGCAAATCGTCATGGGGCCTATCTCGGACAGGCTGGGCCGCCGTCCGGTGATCCTTGGCGGGCTGGTGATTTTCCTGCTGGCCACACTGGGCTGCATTCTGTCCACCAACACGTTGATGTTCCTGAGTTTCCGGATGGTGCAAGCCACCGTTGTCGTGGCCATGGTCCTCAGCCGCGCCGTGGTGCGCGACATGGTTCCCGAGGCGCAGGCCGCCAGTATGATCGGCTATGTGACCATGGGCATGGCCATCGTGCCGATGATCGGCCCGGCGATCGGTGGCGTGCTGGATCAGGCCTTTGGCTGGCGGTCGACATTTTGGGCGCTGTTCATACTTGGCGCATTGGTGCTGTGGCTGACATGGCGCGACCTTGGTGAAACCGCGCCGCGCTCGGGCCAGACTCTACGCCAGCAAATCGCCGATTACCCCGAGCTTCTGACCTCGCCGCGCTTTTGGGGCTATGCGCTTGCCTCGGCGCTATCTTCGGGCGCGTTCTTTGCCTATCTCGGCGGCGCGCCCTTTGTGGGCGACCGGGTGTTCGGCCTCGATCCGGCGGTCTTGGGGCTGTATTTCGGCGCACCTGCCGTTGGCTATATGCTGGGCAATTTCGTCTCGGGGCGGTTTTCAACCCGCATCGGGGTGAATCGCATGGTTCTTTGGGGCACCTTGATCAACGCGGGCGGCATCGGCGCGAATCTAGCGCTGTTTTACCTTGGCCACGGCACGCCGCTGACCTTCTTTGGGCTGATGACGCTGATGGGGTTGGGCAATGGGATGGTCATCCCCAACGCCACCGCAGGCGCGCTGTCGGTGCGCCCGCATCTGGCCGGAACGGCCAGTGGCCTGTCGGGGGCCCTGATGATCGGCGGCGGCGCGGCGCTGTCGGCCTTGGCGGGTGCATGGCTGACACCCGGGTCAGGCGCCTATCCGCTTTTATGGATCATGCTGACCACCGCGATTGCGGCGGTGCTTGCCATTATGTTGGTGATCCGGCGCGAACGTCGCCTGCCGATGGTGTAACCACTCACACCAATAGCAGCTTGGCCGCAATCGCCCACATGGTCAGGCCCACAACCGCGTCCAGCACCCGCCAACTTGCGGGTCGGCGAAACAGCGGGGCCAGTCCCCGCGCACCATACCCTAGTGCAAAGAAAAACGTGAAACTGGCCGTCACCGCGCCCGCGCCAAACGCCAGCGTGTCATCATATTGCGCGCTGATCGATCCCAGCAGAACCACCGTATCCAGATAGACATGCGGATTAAGCCATGTCAGCGCCAGACAGGTCAGCAACGCCCGGCGCAGGCTGCCCGCTGCGGCGCCTGCCTCCAACACCTCACCGCCACGCCATGCGGCGATAAAATTGCGCGCGCCATACCAGATCAGAAACGCCGCACCGCCAAAGCGCATCACCGTCTCAAGCCCCGGCACCGCCCGCGCCAATGCGCCAAAGCCCAAGATACCCGCGGTCACTAAAACCGCATCAGATATGGCGCAGACCAGCACCACAGGCAAAACATGTTCCCGCCGCAACCCTTGCCGCAACACAAACGCATTCTGCGCGCCAATCGCCAGAATCAGCGAAAACCCAAGCGCGAATCCGGCCACCAATGCCTGCATGATACCTGCCCCAATCTTGTCTGATCGCTTGCCTAAGACCCGGCGGTCTATTACTCAAATTAAATATTATCTAGGCGTATAAGGATCTCTGATGAAGCTGGACCCCGCTCAGCTTGCCGCGCTGTCGGCCATTTTGCGCACCGGCGGGTTCGACGCCGCCGCGCATGAGCTAGGCGTCACCCAATCCGCTGTGTCGCAACGGCTCAGAACGCTGGAAGATCGCATCGGCGCGCAATTGGTCAACCGCGGCCAGCCTTGCACCGGCACCGAAACAGGCCGCCGCCTTGCGGCCCATGCCGAACAGGTTGGAGTGCTGGAGGCCCATTTGGCCCGCGATATCGCCGCCCTTGCCCCCGCGCCGGACACCCGGCTGCGCATCGCCGTCAACGCCGACAGTCTGGCCACATGGGGTCTGGACGCCCTTGCAGATGTCCCCGGGCCGATGTTCAGCCTTGTGATCGACGATCAGGATGTCTCGGCCGACTGGTTGCGCCGCGGCGAGGTGGTGGGCGCCATCACCGCCAACGCCGCCCCGGTCGCAGGCTGCGACGCGGTTGCACTTGGGGCGTTGCGGTATATCCCAACGGCCAGCCCGACCTTTATCGACCAGTTTTTTCCCAATGGCGTCACGGCTGCGGCCATAACCCGCGCGCCGATGCTGCGGTTTAACGCCAAGGACCGGCTGCAACACCGCTGGATCACGCAATATCTGGGCGCGGCCATCAGCCCCCCGTTTCACGATATCGCCTCGTCACATGGGTTCGTGCGCGCCGCATGCCTTGGGCTGGGCTGGGGGCTGAACCCTGAACACCTGATCCGAGAAGAACTGACGACAGGCGCGCTTGTGCCGATGTTGCCCGACAGTCCAATGGATACCCCATTGTATTGGCAATCGTCACGGCTGTTCGGGCCAGCACTGGCGCCCCTGACCGTTGCCATGCGTCGGGCCGCCCGCGCCTATCTGCGACCGCCAGACCCCGAAACGCAGCAGGACTAATCCGGGGCAACCGGACAGTCAGCCCAGCAACCAAGCATCTCAGACGTCGCATGTTCTACCCCGAATAAAAAACGGCGCCCAGACAGGCGCCGCTTTGAATGATCTGGTGGCAGAGGTCACTCAGCGTTGTCACTCAGCAGAGTCACTCGGCGGCCAGTTGATCCATCACCTCATCAGAGGCTTCGAAATTGGTGGTGACGCGCTGCACATCGTCGTCATCCTCCAACGCATCGATCAGTTTCATCAGCTTTTGCATGGTCTCAAGGTCCATCTCGGTTGTGGTGGTGGGCTTCCAAACCAACTTGGTCGAGTTGCTTTCGCCCAACTCGCCTTCCAACGCGGTCGAGACATCGTTCAGGTCCGTGTCGGCGCACCAGATGATGTGGCCATCTTCGCCGCTTTCCACGTCTTCTGCCCCGGCCTCGATTGCGGCCATCATAATGGTGTCGGCATCGCCTGCCTCGGCCGGATAGCTGATCTCGCCCTTGCGTTCGAACATAAACCCGACGCTGCCGGTTTCGCCCAGATTGCCGCCGTTCTTGGTAAAGGTCGACCGCACGTTGCTGGCGGTGCGGTTGCGGTTGTCGGTCATCGCCTCGACAATCACCGCCACCCCGTTGGGGCCATACCCCTCATAGCGGATTTCCTCGTAATCTTCACCATCGGCGGCGGTGGATTTCTTGATCGCGCGGTCGATCACGTCCTTGGGCACCGAGCTTGACTTGGCCTCTTTCACCGCCAAACGCAGGCGCGGGTTTTTCTCGGGGTCGGGATCGCCCATCTTGGCGGCAACGGTGATCTCTTTGGAAAGCTTTGAGAAAAGCTTGGATCGCGCGGCATCTTGGCGCCCTTTACGATGCTGAATATTTGCCCATTTTGAATGGCCGGCCATGCGTGTCTCCGATTTCGAGGTGCTTTATTTCCGCCTGATATAAGACACCGCCCACCCGCATCGCAACCCGGTTGCACAGGGCCGCTTGGTAGGTTTGGCTATGACCACGCAACCGGAGCATACCATGACCCAAGACCAGATGATCCTATTCGGCCTGTTCGGCGCTGTATTCGGCCTGCTGATCTGGGGCCGCTATCGCTATGATCTGGTGGCCTTTTCGGCGCTGCTGGCCGCTGTGGTTCTGGGGGTGGTCAAGCCTGATGACGCTTTTGCGGGGTTCGGCCACCCTGCCACGATCATCGTGGCGCTGGTGCTGGTGGTGTCGGCGGGGCTGGTCAATGCGGGCGCGGTGCAACTGATCACCCGCACCGTGGTGGACAGCGGCCGAAGCCTTGGCGCGCATATCACGTTGATGGGCGGCGTGGGCGCGGTTTTATCGGGTTTTATCAACAACGTGGCGGCGCTTGCCCTGTTGATGCCCGTCGATATGCAAGCCGCGCGCAAAGCCAAACGCGCGCCGGGCCTGACGCTGATGCCGCTCAGCTTTGCCACCATCCTTGGCGGCATGGTCACCCTGATCGGCACGCCGCCCAACATCATCATCGCGTCGATCCGCAACGATCAACTGGGCGCACCGTTTGAAATGTTCGATTTCGCGCCCGTTGGCATCGTCACGGCACTGGCGGGCATGGTATTCGTGGCACTGATCGGCTGGCGGCTGATCCCAAGTCGCGCGGTCAGCTCGGACCCGACCGACGCCCTGCACGACACCGAGGCCTATCTGGCCGAACTGACCATTCCCGAAGGCAATGATATCATCGGTCAGCGCCTGGCCGATCTTGACGATGCTGCCACCCAAAGCGATGTGTCGATCCTTGGCTTGATCCGTGATGGCAACCGCCGCTACGGCAGTTCGCGCAGCACGGTATTGCAAGCCGACGACATTCTGGTTCTGGAAACGCAACCCGGCGCATTGGATGATTTCCGCTCGGCGCTTGGTCTGGCCTATACCGACGCGGATCGTCGCGACATCATCGAAGGCGAGGCGCAAGGCCTGACCCTGACCGAGGCCGTGGTGCCCCGCGATGCCCGCATCGCAGGCACCAGCGCGCAGGCAATTGGGCTGCACTGGCGGCAACGTTCCGTCATCGTGGGCGTCTCGCGTCAAGGCCGCCGGATCACCGAAAACCTGCGCCGCACCAAGATCATGGCGGGCGATATCCTGCTGCTGCTGACACCCGCCGATGCCGGGCCGCAGGTGATCCGTTGGCTGGGTGGCCTGCCATTGGCCGAACGCGGCCTGTCGGTCACGCAGCAAAACAAAAGCTGGCTGGCGATTGGCCTGTTCGCCGCCGCCGTCGCCGCCGCCACCGCGGGGCTTGTCCCGCTGTCGATCAGCCTTGGTATCGTCGTCGTGGGCTTTGTGATCAGCGGCATCGTGCCCTTGCGCGAACTTTATGATCAGATCGAATGGCCGGTGGTCGTGCTGCTTGGGTCGCTGATCCCGTTGGGCCAGGCGCTGAACGACAGCGGCGGCACCGATCTTTTGGCGTCACAGCTTGTGGGGCTGACCGGGGAGTTGCCGATCTGGGCCATTCTGGCAATCCTGATGGCGGTCACGATGACACTGTCGGATGTGCTGAACAACACCGCCACGGCGATTGTCGCGGCCCCTGTGGGGATCGAAATCGCCAACCGGCTGGACGTGGCCCCCGATCCGTTCCTGATGGCCGTGGCCGTGGGCGCCTCATCGGCCTTCCTGACCCCCATCGGACATAAGAACAACACCCTGATCCTTGGCCCCGGCGGCTATCGCTTTGGCGATTACTGGCGCATGGGCCTGCCGCTTGAAGGCATCGTGATCGCCGTGTCGGTGCCGATGATCCTGCTGGTCTGGCCCCTGTAGGGCTAAGGGAGAGAGTTTGCGCAACCCAAGAAAAGCCGCCATTCTTGTAGAGCGCGGCGAGAACGTAAGCCCCAACTGACCAGATGCGGATCAAGTTGTCTTTCGCTGCGATTGCTTGGTGAGCTGCTTCGGTGCACTTTGCAGACTTTCACTTTAATTTGCACAGGTAGCCCACACTTCCAGCGATTACGACATCGATGGAGCGAGACAAACTTTCCATTCCTCCATGCGGGCAAAAGAATACGCACTGCCCTGATGGCTGCCTTCAAGGGTATAAAGAACTCTCCACGCGTGCGCCCGCTGCCGGAACGGGCCCGCGTTGCGCATCAGACGCACATGGCATTACCTTCGCCCTCCCACCCCGCACAAATACAGGTAGACGGTGATGTTTGGTTTGGCTCTCCATCGCCGAATGACCAACTCATTCCAGCCGCCGGGGGCGTTCTGCGAGGGCGTAAGTCGCGACCTGTACGACAAGTGACGCGCGGATCAGGTGGACCACAGTGAAGCTTCAAGCAAGGTCAAGTCGAGGACACCGCGCTGCACTGGAGAAGGCTTCGGCCGTGATCCAGGCGATGAAAGCTTTGACCTCTTGCTTTTCTAGCGCTACCGGCGCTGCGACAACGTCATAGCCGATGTCGGTTCTTAACCCTTGCGGTAGCGCTCGCACCAATAGTATTGGGGACACAAGATCCTTGAGGATCGGCGCGCTTCCGAGCAAAACGCCATGATCGGCAATCGCGGCCTGGACCGCAAGGTTGTAATCGCGGAACTGCAGGCCGCGACGCGCGACAACCTGCGGAGCGCCGATCCGCTCGAGACTTGGCTTATGGCCCACTCCAAAGGTTTCGGCGTCGCCGTCTCCGACCCAAGGTCGTGGGTTATCTCGCGGTCGCGAGAGTGCGGCGATCAACCCAAGATAGCCCAGCGTCGCGACCGGGGCGGCGACGACGGACAGCACAACACCGGGCATCGGCGGCCCCCATTGCCAGATCGCAGCCCCAGCCAGACTCAGCAACACCCCGGGTCCAAGGCACCAGCGCTGCGCGCGCTGCCAGAGCGGGTGCGCGGCGTCGTCGATCATTCCGGACTTCATCGCAGCAAGCCCGAGGCAGAACCAGCCAAGCGCCGAGATGCCTTGGATCACCAGAAAGCTCGGCATGATGAATGCAAAACCGATGCTGCGGAAAAGAACGGCCTCGAAGAACCCGCCTTCCGTCAGGATCGCACGCTCCATCGCGACGATGTCCGGCGGTGTCTCCGGCGCGGCGAGCAGCAGCGGTGGCGCGATGAGGGCTTGCAGAACCAAGACCGCAACGCCAACCCGCACGAGGCGCCGCACAGACCAGTCGCGAAAGAGGTAGAGGATGGACCCCGTCACCGCGTAGATCGTCAGTATGTCGCCGGGAAAGAACAAAAAGCCATGGGCAACACCGAGGAAGAGCAGCCCGATCATCCGGTTGCGGTAGACGCGCTGGAAGGGCAGCCCGCGCCGCTCCGCAGAGCGCATGAGGAACCCGAGGCCCACGCCGAACATGAACGAGAACAGCCCGTAGGTCTTGAGCAGCGGCAGTCCGTTCCCCAGCCAAAGCGTTATGGCGTCCAGCGCCGACTCGCCACTTGGGTCGGCGACGCTGCCGAGCGTCGAGAACGCGTATACTGGACGTTGACGACGACTCCAAAGAGCGCGTAGAGCCGCAGGTAATCCGGCATCAGGGCGCGCGGCGACGCGGCGACGCGGTCATGGTCGCGTGAACACCGAAAGCGCCAGCGTCATCATCTCGCGGACGCGGGCGGGGTCTTCTCCTGAGGCGCGCATCGTGATGGCAAGGGCGATCTGCTCGCCAAGGTATTTCGCACCGGCCTCGACCGACAGGCCCTCCGGCCATTCCCCGGAATCGCGGGCCGCTTGCAGGAATGCGGCATAAGCCGCCTGTCCGGTCGCGTCGATCTCTTCCACCCGCGCCCGTGTGTCCGACCCGAGCCGGTGCTTGCCCGCGCGCATCTTGTAGAACAGACAGCCGGTTTCCATTCGGGGATCTTCGCTTGCGAAGTCGGTGAGCGCTTCAAGCGTTTCTTGCAGCCCGGTCCCGCCCTGCAGGATCGCGAACATCTCCGACAGCACCTGTTCGGCATAGTGGTCGAGCACCGCGCGAGAGAGCCCGTCCTCGCTGCCAAATTCGCGGTAGAGCGAGGGCTTGGAAATCCCCGCCATCTGGCAGATCGCGTTGACCGAGACATCGGCCGGGTCGCTCTGCCAGTAGGCCGTCATCGCCATGTCGAGCACCTTCTCGGCGTTCATGGTCCGGGGGCGCCCACGCCCGGGCTTCGTTTCGTTATCAGTCATTTTGTTACCAATCAGTATTTTAATCTTGACTTCATGGAGCCTACATTCGTACCACTTGGTAACACACTACACAAGTAGGAGAGCAAACCATGACGGAAACTGGAAGAACCATCGCCATCACAGGCGCGAGCAGCGGCTTTGGGAGGGCAGCAGTGCGGGCATTCGCGGACAGAGGCGACCGCGTCTGGGGCACGATGCGCGACACGGCGGGGCGCAACGCTGCCAAGAAGGCAGAGCTGGAAGCCTACTCCCCGCGCATCACCATCGCCGAGATGGACGTCACCAGCGACGCCTCGGTGGCCGAGGGGTTCGCCGCCATTCTGGCCCATGGCCCCATCGACATCCTGATCAACAACGCAGGCATCATGTATATCGGCATGACCGAGGCCTATTCCGTTGCGCAGGCTGCGGAACAGATGGAGACCAACTATTTCGGCGCGATCCGCGCGATGCAGGCGGTGCTGCCGTCGATGCGTGCGGCTGATTCTGGCCTAATCATCAACACCAGTTCGATCGCGGGCCGGGTGTCGGTGCCCTTCTTCGGCACCTATTGCGCCACGAAGCACGCGCTGGAGGCCTACAGTCAGAGCCTGCGTTACGAAGTGGCCCCCTTCGGCGTCGACATCGCGCTGGTCGAGCCCGGGCCGTTCCCGTCAAACCTTCTTGCAGCCGGAAAACCGCCTGCGCACCAAGATGTGCTCACCTCCTACGGCAATCTTGGTGACGTGCCCACAACGATGATCGCGGGCTTCGCCGACATGCTGGCCAGCGATCAGGCCCCCGACCCGCAACTGGTCGTCGATACCTATCTGGCGCTGGCCGATGCCAAGCCCGGCAAGCGCCCCACCCGCACTGTCGTCGGCATCACCTGGGGCGTCGACGAGATCAACGCCTTCACCCAACCCCGCCAGGACGCGCTTTTGCAGGAAATGCAGCTCGACGGCGTGCTGGGCGGCGCAGACGTCTGACCACCTGAACGCGGACCCCACGCAGAACACCCACACCCTTGAAAGGACCAAGACACGATGAGTAATATTTTCATGCTCAACGGGGCACAGCCTTACGGGTTTGCCCCCGGCAAACTGAACGCCTCGCTGATCGAACGCGCCACAGGCCACCTGACGGATATGGGCCACACGGTTCGCATGACGGCTTCAGCCGATGATTACGATGTCGATACCGAAATCGAGAACCACCAGTGGGCCGATACGGTCATCATGCAGTTTCCCGTCAACTGGATGGGCGCGCCGTGGTCGTTCAAGAAATACATGGACGACGTCTATACGGCCGGCATGGACGGGCGACTGTGCAACGGGGATGGACGCACGGCCGAGGCCCCCAAGAAAAATTACGGCACAGGGGGCACGCTGGCAGGCACGCAATATATGCTGTCGTGCACGCTCAATACGCCATCCGAGGCATTCGACGACCCCGCAGAGCCGTTCTTTTCCGGCATGAGCCTCGATGACCTTCTTACGCCTGTGCATCTGAACGCGAAGTTTTTCGGCATGACCCCGCTGCCGACTTTCGCGGCGTACGACGTCATGAAGAACCCCGCGTTGGACCGCGACTTTGACCGGTTCGACACCCATATCGCGGCGCATTTCCAACCTCTCCAATCTCCCGAAAGGACCTGACCCATGAAAAAGCCCCTTCTATTCGCCACCGCTGCCGCGATCATCGCGACCGGCGCCCTTGCCGAGGACGCCATGTCGAACAAAGAAATCGTCGGAACCTTTCTGGGCGCCGTTTCGCAAGGCAACGCGGACACAATCCGCGACGTCGCAAACCCGGATTACATCCAGCACAATCCCTTCATCCCAACCGGGCTGGATGGGTTCATCGAGCTTCTGCCGGTGCTGGCAGAGGCCGGAACGACGGCCGAGACTGTCCGCATGTTCCAGGACGGCAACTTCGTCTTCATGCACAACATCTGGCGAAATGCCGAGCCGTTCGGGGCCCCCGAGATGGTGGCTTTCGACATCATCCGCGTGGATGAGAACGGCAAGGTCGCCGAACACTGGGATGCGCTGCAGCCATTGGTGACGGAAACAGTCAGTGGCCGGACCCAGACCGATGGCCCGACCGAGGCCACCGATCTGGACCAGACCGAGGCGAACAAGGCTCTGGCCGTCGCGTTGGTCCGTGATGTGCTGATGGGCGAGGACCCGTCCAAGATCACAGATTACATCAGCGCCGAGAGCTACGCTCAGCACAACCCGGGGATCGCAGACGGTCTCGAGGGGATCGTCGCGGCGGTCGAGGCGCTGACGGCCCAGGACAACATGTTCCAATACACCGACATCCACGCGGTTTTGGGCGAAGGCAACTTTGTCCTGACCGTCAGCGAAGGCCAATGGAACAACACGACCAACGCCTTCTACGACCTGTTCCGCATGGAAGACGGCATGATCGTCGAGCATTGGGACGTGATCCAGCCCGTCCCGACCGAGGGCCTCGCCAACGACAACGGCATGTTCGCCGGCTTCGACGGCGTCGGGCCGGATTCGATCAGCCAATAATCCAGTCCACGATGCAATCCTGCCCTACCGGGCCGGAGATGGGCAGGCGGGAAACAAATCTCGCCTGTCACGAACAAGCCCGTCCCGACCGCTAGTACGGCCGTTGTCGTTGGGACGCTTGATTGCGGCGCACTGAAAGAGATGCGGTCAATCGGCCCGTTTCGGAGGAGCGCACTCACACTTCTAAAGCTTCTGGAGGAATGAATGATGAAAAGATTAATCACAGCCGCGGCGTGTACCGCCGTGCTTGGAACCCAAGCTGCAAATGTCGACGAAACCGGGCATGAAAACACAATTCGGACGCTGCCCGCCGAGAGCTGAACTGATGCGGTGGATGCCCTCATCCGGGCAAGCATGGCGGCGTCGACGCGGTCGGTCTTGGGGAGGTTCAGCGACCGCGCAAAATGCCAGGCATGCAGCGGGTTGAGGCGGCGCACCGGCTGACCGGCGCGCGCAGCCTGGCGCAGCAAAGCCCGTCGCAGCCGCTAGTCGCCTCGAAGACCGGCAGGTCTTCGGGCGCCGGCTGTGAAGCCAGGCCCGGATGGCAGGAGCGGTATTGGCGACCTCTGACTGTCGGCGCTTGGCGTGGAAGATGTCGAGCCAGTCCTTGGAAAGATCGACGCCAATGTGGTTATGTGTCCTGATAAAGTCCTGTTCATGTCTTCGTACTCGCAATGGCGCATGCAACTGTTCAGGCTGGTCAAACCAATCGACGGCGTCCCAGACCCACGGACGGGTATACAAACCCCAGGCGGCCCACGGGATCGCCGTCGGTCCCAGTATCGCACAAAAACAACAGACAGGTCGGCCCGGCGATGCGTGGCGGCGCTATCCACCATGTTCCGCGCAAGCGAAAGCCCGCTCCGTCCCGCTTTTCGTCAGATGAAGGCTCTTGCCCTGCGGGACTGTTAAGGCAAATGCGGGGCACTTCTGCCGCAAGGCGACCTGCCCTCATCTAACGCTGTCGCCCACGCACGCCGCATACCTGCGTGACGGGCGGCTGCTATCGGGTCGCGTATATCTGGCCGCGATGACACGCAATCTGGCGCTGCCGCACACCATCTTTCATCAATCTGTCCCGATACTGCCGAAGCTTTGCCCAAATTGGGCGCTAGGCCGATCACATGAGTGATTTGCTGTATATCTTCGTCTGCGGTCTTGGCGTTCTGGCCGTCGTTCAAATGGTGCGATTTACACGCCGCCTTTTCCATCGCTCGGCCGCGATGGTGAACGCCTGTCTTGAGCAAGGCCTGATCAGCAGTGGCTTCCTCGCGAATACCGCGTATCTGGTTCTTTTTGCGCTTATTTTCCGTATCTGTCTGATCTGAGGGGGTCGCATGCTTTCCAAGAAAACCGGGCTGCCCTTTAGCCTGCCCAAAAATCCCCGCAACATGAAATCCGCACAGTTCTTGGGATTTGCCGCTGCCCCGCTGCTCTTGAGTGTCTTTTTCGGTGTCGCAATCTCGGTTGTTGAGGGGCTGGGCCTGATTTTGATTTACGGAGCGTCGATCTGGCTTCTAACACTGGGGCTGCGGGCCGAAGACGCCTATCATGCGGCGCCGATCGCCCGGAAACCGAAGCCGCCTCTGAAACTGCTCGCGGCTGTGGCGATGGGCGTCGCGGTGGCCGTCACGGT
>DATFJQ010000242.1:0-38978 GCA_035269125.1 Roseovarius sp. | reverse complement strand
TGCGGCGCAACAGGCGCTGACTCAGGACCAACTTCTGGAATTTGATACATTCGGCAACGTGTCGCTGATTCACATCACCGATATTCACGCACAGATGAAGCCGATTTACTTCCGTGAGCCGGAAATCAACATTGGTGTCGGTGGCAACAAGGGTGAAGTGCCTCACGTGACCGGGGCGGAATTCCGCAAGCTTTATGGCATAGACGACGGCAGCCCGTCGCACTACGCGCTGACCTACAATGATTTCTCGTCGCTCGCCAAGGAATATGGCCGCGTTGGTGGTCTGGATCGGGTCGCCACCGTGGTGAATTCGATCCGAGCGGCGCGGCCTGACGCATTGCTGCTGGATGGTGGCGACACGTGGCATGGCTCTTACACCTGCTATCACACCGAGGGTCAGGACATGGTCAATGTGATGAACGCATTGAAACCCGATGCGATGACCTTCCACTGGGAATTCACGCTTGGCCAAGACCGGGTGCGCGAACTGGTTGAATCACTGCCATATGATGCGCTTGGCCAGAACATTTTTGACGCGATGTGGGATGAACCGGCGGCTGAATTCAAACCTTACGAGTTTTATGAACGCGGCGGCGTCAAGATTGCTGTGATCGGCCAAGCGTTTCCCTATATGCCGATTGCGAATCCCGGCTGGATGTTCCCGGATTACAGTTTTGGCATCCGTGACGAGAATATGCAGAAAATGGTCGATGAGGTCCGCAGTCAGGGCGCCGAACTGGTTGTTTGCCTGAGCCATAACGGCTTTGACGTGGACAAGAAGATGGCCGGCATTGTGAATGGGATCGATGTGATACTGTCGGGCCACACACATGACGCGCTGCCCGAGCCGGTTCTGGTGGGCGACACGATCATCATCGCGTCAGGCTCGAATGGCAAATTCGTCAGCCGCGTCGATCTGGATGTGCGCGACGGGCGGATGATGGGGTTCCGCCACAAACTGATTCCGATTTTCAGCGATGTGATCGAACCGGATGCCGATATGGCCGCCTTGATCGACGAACAGCGCGCGCCGTATCAAGCCGAATTGGACGAGGTGATCGGTACGACCGACAGCCTTTTGTACCGCCGCGGTAACTTTAACGGCTCGTGGGACGATCTGATTTGTGACGCGCTGCTGAGTGAGCGCGACGCCGAAATCGCGATGAGCCCCGGCGTGCGGTGGGGGCCTAGCCTGATCCCCGGCGATGACATCACCCGGGATGATATTTGGAACGTGACCTCGATGTCGTATGGTGAAGCCTATCGCAGCGAGATGACAGGCGAGTTTATCAAGGTGATCCTTGAGGACGTGGGCGACAACATCTTTAATCCTGACCCCTACTATCAGCAGGGCGGCGACATGGTGCGCATCGGCGGCATGGGGTATTCGATCGACGTCTCCAAGCCACAGGGTGAACGAATTTCTGACATGACGTTGCTGAGCACGGGCGAGGCGATTGACCCCGCGCGAAACTACGTTGTGGCCGGGTGGGCCAGTGTCAACGAAGGCACCGAAGGCCCGCAAATTTGGGATGTGGTCGAAAGCCATATTCGCAAGCAAGGCACCATTTCGCTGGAGCCGAACACAAGCGTGAAGGTAAGCGGCACATAATATGTGCCGCGACCCTTTGACCGATACCGTGGTTTCATCATATTCATGTAAATGAATTTGATGTTATAAGAGGAGGCTTAGGACAAATGACAGCCGACAATGAAAATAAAGGGGCCTCGCGCCGCGCGTTCCTGAAGGGCGCCGTTGCGGCAGGGGGGGCTGTGGCCGGGGCAGGTATGGCCCGCGCCGCCGAGCCCGATCCATTGATCACCGAAGTTCAGCATTGGGCCAGTGGGCTTGGCGAAGGGGTTGATGCGACGCCCTACGGCATGCCGATTGAGTTTGAAAGCGACGTGATCCGTCGCAACGTGGAGTGGCTGACAGCAGACACGATCAGCTCGATCAACTTCACGCCGATCCACGCGCTGGATGGCACGATCACTCCGCAGGGGTGCGCCTTTGAGCGCCACCACTCGGGCGCGATTGAGCTGAAGAAAGAAGATTACCGCCTGATGATCAACGGTCTGGTCGATAAGCCGCTGATCTTTACCTACGAAGATCTGGAACGTTTCCCGCGTGAAAACCACGTGTATTTCTGTGAATGCGCGGCAAACACGGGCATGGAGTGGGCCGGTGCGCAGCTGAACGGTGCGCAATTTACCCATGGTATGATCCACAACATGGAATATTCGGGTGTCTCCCTGCGCACGCTTCTGACCGAAGCGGGCTTGGAAAGCACCGGTGATCTGTCAGACAAGTGGGTGTATGTTGAAGGCGCGGATGCGTCCTCGAACGGGCGCTCGATCCCGATGGAAAAGGCGCTGGACGATGTTCTGGTGGCGTTCAAGGCCAATGGCGAGGCGCTGCGCAAAGAGCATGGATACCCGGTGCGTCTGGTCGTTCCCGGTTGGGAAGGCAACATGTGGGTCAAGTGGTTGCGCCGCGTCGAAGTGACCGATCAGGCGATCGAAAGCCGCGAGGAAACCTCGAAATACACCGATACGTTGGAAGATGGCACCAGCCGCAAGTGGACATGGGTCATGGATGCCAAATCGGTCGTCACCACCCCCAGCCCGCAATCGCCCATCAAACACGGCCCCGGTCCGCTGGTCATCACCGGCTTGGCATGGTCCGGTCACGGCGCGATTACCCGTGTGGACGTGTCCACCGACGGCGGCAAGAACTGGCAACAGGCCCGACTCGCCGCCGAAGGGCAATCCAAGGCGCTGTCGCGGTTCTATCTGGACATCGACTGGGACGGCAGCGAGATGCTGTTGCAGTCGCGCGCTCATGACGAGACCGGCTATGTCCAACCCAGCAAGGATGCGTTGCGCGACGTGCGCGGCGAAAACTCGATCTATCACAACAATTGCATCCAGACTTGGTGGGTGAAGGAAAACGGGGAGGCAGAGAATGTCGAAGTCTCTTAAACTTTATGGTCTCACTGGGGTGAGCGCGATTGCGGTGCTGACGGCAGCCTATAACTTTGCCGACCGCACTATCGCGCCCATGCCATCCGACGCGCCAATTTTGGCTGCGGACTCGGGATCGCCGGACATGATGTTCATCGCCTCCGCGCGAGCCGAGGCCGCAGCAGATGCCAAGCGCATGGGTCTTGGCCGTGAAGCCTTGGCCGAGGAAGTCGCCGCTTGGGATCTGGACGTGGCCCCGGATGGCACCGGTTTGCCCGTCGGCTCGGGATCGGTTGCCGAGGGTGAAGAGGTGTTCATCGCGCAATGTGCCGTATGCCACGGCGATTTTGCCGAAGGCGTTGGCAACTGGCCCAAGCTGGCCGGTGGTGACGGAACATTGGCGGATGAAGATCCGTTGAAGACCGTGGGGTCGTATTGGCCCTACCTCTCTACGGCTTGGGATTACATCCATCGGTCAATGCCGTTTGGCGCGGCTCAGACCCTGTCGGCGGATGACACCTATGCGATGGTCGCCTATATTCTGTATTCGAACTTCATCGTGGAAGACGACTTCGTGTTGTCGAATGAAAACTTCCTTGAGGTCGAAATGCCGAATGCCGACGGCTTTATCGTCGACGATCGCGCGGAAACTGAATATCCGCGCTTCAGCGAGCCGGCTTGCATGGAGAACTGCAAAGACAGCGTGGAAATCACCATGCGTGCCGCCGTTCTGGATGTGACCCCCGAGGAAGAGGGTGAAGCCGAGGCGGAAGAAATCATGGAAGACGCGAATGCGGGTTCCGCTGCCGATGAAGAAATCGAGCAAATGGCCGCCGCTGAAACCGAGGCAGAACCTGCTGCCGAAACCGCTGCGCTGGATATGGCGTTGGTCGAAGACGGTGAAAACGTGTTCCGCCAGTGCAAGGCCTGTCACCAAGTGGGCGAGGGCGCGCAAAATCGCGTCGGCCCGCAGTTGAACGGTGTGATGGGGCGCGAGATGGCCGCCGTTGACGGCTTCCGTTATTCCAAGACTTTGGAACAGATGGGCGCCGACGGCATGGTCTGGAACGAGGAAACCATGGCCGAATTCATGGCCGATCCGCGCGGTTACATCAAAGGCACCAAAATGTCTTTCGCCGGTCTGCGCAAAGATGAAGATATCGCCGCAGTCACGGAATATCTGAAATCCTTCTCGCAATAAGCTGTTGGTCTATCGATTGAAAAAATTCGCAGGGCTGCCCGGTTGGGTGGCCCTGTTTTCTTTGCCTTTATCCGGCAAGTTGGCGTAGTCTGTTATTGGACCCTTTGGGAGGAGGCCCAATGAAGACATCGCGCTTGTTTTTTGCATGTATATTGGCCGTGATCGGGTGGCCGGTTATAGCGGAAGAGATCGGCGACGCAGAGCGCGGCAAAGAGGTGTTCAACCAATGCTCGGGCTGCCATGAGGTTGGGCGCGGCGCCGAAAACGGCATTGGGCCACATCTGAACCGGATTTTCGGCCGCAGGGCCGGATCGGTCGGAGATGATTACAGGTATTCCAAGGGCTTGAAACGGGCCGGGAATGACGGGCTGGAATGGCATCTTGATACGCTCGACGCCTATATAGAAAACCCCAAGGCCTTGGTTAGCGGCACGCGCATGAGCTTTCGCGGGATCAAGAAACCGCAGGACCGTGCGGATGTTCTGGCATATCTCAGGGTCTATTCGGACAACCCGCAGAACATACCCGAAGCCGACCCAACCGCGTTGCCGCCCGAGGTGGACCTGCCGGATGAAATCTTGGCAATGGTGGGCGATCCTGCCTACGGCGAATATCTGTCTAGCGAGTGTAAGATATGTCATCAGGCCGATGGAAACGACGAGGGTATTCCGTCGATTACCAACTGGCCCGAAGACGACTTTGTCGTCGCAATGCACGCTTATAAACGCAAACTCAGGCCGCACCCTGTCATGCAAATGATGGCCGGACGGTTGAGCGACGAGGAAATCGCGGCATTGGCTGCGTATTTCGCAGAGATTGAGTAGCCCCGGACCAACCGGGCGTTTTTAAGGGAGGAGACTAACATGACATTGAACAGAAGAGCCTTTATCGGCACAGGGGCCGCTGCGGCCGCCATGCTATCGGCACCGAGGCTTGGCGCACAAGGCAAGCCGCGTGTCGTGGTCGTCGGCGGCGGTGCCGGTGGCGCGACGGCTGCGCGTTATCTCGCCAAGGACAGCGATGGCGCGATTGATGTGACGCTGGTCGAGCCGACCCGTGCTTACTACACCTGCTTTTTCTCGAACCTTTATATCGGTGGCTTCCGCGATCTGAGTTCGATCGGCCATAGCTATGGCACTTTGGCCAGCGATTATGGTGTGAACGTGGTGCATGATTGGGCGGTGGGAATCGACCGGGATGCCAAGACCGTGACCTTGGCAGGCGGTGCTGTGCTGCCCTATGATCGGCTGATCCTGAGCCCGGGTATCGATTTCGTCGAAGATGCCGTGCCGGGCTGGAGTGTTGCTGCGCAAAACAAGATGCCACATGCCTACAAGGCCGGCAGCCAAACCGAACTTCTGAAAGCCCAGATCGAGGCGATGCCCGAGGGCGGGCTTTATGCCATGGTCGCACCGCCCAATCCCTATCGCTGCCCGCCGGGCCCCTATGAGCGGGTCAGCATGGTTGCGCACCTGCTGAAAGAGATCAACCCGACAGCCAAGATCCTGATCGCCGATCCCAAGGCGAAATTCTCGAAAATGGCGTTGTTCCAAGAGGGGTGGCAAAAACATTATGGCGGCATGATCGACTGGATCGGCCCGGATTTCGGTGGCGGCAATGTCAGCGTCAACCCCGACGAAATGACGCTTGATATCGATGGGGCGGTGGAAAACGTGGACGTGTGCAACGTCATCGCGGCGCAAAAAGCGGGTCGTATCTGCGATATGGCCGGTATTACCGAGGGCAATTGGGCGCCCGTGGTGCCCGCGACCATGCAAAGCCGGATGGATGAAAATATTCACGTGCTGGGCGATTCCACCAATCAAGGCGACATGCCTAAATCGGGCTACTCGGCCAATAGTCAGGCCAAGGTTGCCGCGATGGCCATCCGGGGCGCGCTGACAGGGTCGCGGGTGTTCCCGGCGAAGTTTTCCAACACCTGTTGGAGTTTGATCGATACCGATGATGGCGTCAAAGTGGGCGCATCCTATCAGGCGACAGATGAAAAGATCGCAAAGGTTGATGGCTTCATAAGCCAGACCGGTGAGGATGAGGCCCTGCGCAAAGCCACCTATGAGGAATCTCTGGGATGGTATGCGGGGATCACCGAGGACATGTTTGGGTAAAGTTAACCAGCCTATGCTCGTGTTCAAACCCCCGGCATTTTGCTGGGGGTTTGTCTTTGGCCCGCTTGGTGTTGGATCGTGCATTCATGCTGGACCCGGCGCACACTGGGGGCTGACCTTTATCGGCAAAGCGCGTATAGCGGCCCGGAGTGGTTAAACAGGAGCGCCCGAAGCGCATGAGCGACAAGACCAAACAGACGCCCGAGACGGAGCAGGCTGCGGAACAGACAACCAGCACTCCCGCGGATGTGGCCACATCGGATATCCCCGCCGGGTATGAAACTGCGGCGCATGTGAAAGGCCCTCTGTTTTCAATCCGCGATCGCGAGAACCTGCGTTGGTTCTGGGGACGTTACCTTCGCCATCGGGTCAAGTGGCTGCTTGTGATCTTGCTGATGATCTTGGTGCAGGGGCTTGTTTATCAACAGTTTTTGGCAATGACCGAAAGCGGCCTGCGGGTTATTTTTGAATCGGGTGCGGTGCGTGATCTGGTCATTGTCTGCATTGTTGTGTTCGGGCTGTTCGCCTTGCGCGGGTTGATGTCGTTTTTGGTGCCGATCGTGGCGATCCGGGTCAGCAATGCCGCCGTGCACGATATGCGCAGCGATATGATTGATCATTTGATGGCGTTGGATCTGGCCTATTTCGAGCGCACACGCTCGGGCCAGATTTTGCAACGGTTGGTGGGTCAGACGCAAGCCATCGGCGGCTTTGTCGGGGTGCAGCTGGCCAACGCTGTGCGCGACGCTGTGACGGTGTTGATCGTATCGGGCTATTTGATTTGGAAAAACCCGATCCTGTTTGCCTCGGCTGTTGTCGTCTTGCCGTTCATTATTTGGATGATGAACTATGTGTCTGACAAGGTCAAAGCGACGCAAGGCCAAGTCGAACACGCTATGGCCGAGTATATGAACGGCATTGAGGAAACCGTGAACGGCATGCGCACGGTCAAAATTGCCAGCCAAGAAGACATGGAGGCGGGGCGCCTGAAGGCGGGCACCCGCCACCTGCGCGATATCACGGCACGGCTACAGGTTACGCAAGCCTTGGTGATGCCGTCGATCGATCTGAGTTCGGCATTCGTCTATGTGCTGGTGATCGGGGGCGGTGGGTACATGGTGCTCAGCCCTGATTACGATGTCGATGGGGCCGGTATCATCACGTTCCTTTTGGGGATGGTGATGGTCTTTGATCCGGCGCGATTGTTGGCCCAGTTCTTTGGTCAGTTACAATCGCAACTGGTTGTGCTTGACCGGATTCGCAGCATCTATGATGAAGTTCCTTCGATTCAGGACGTACCTGGCGCTGTTGAGGAATTTGATGTTGCCGGCGATATCGAACTGCGCGATGTGCGGTTCTCATACAGTGCCGATCAACCGTTATTCCGGGACCTTGATATGAAATTCGAGGGTGGCAAGATGTCGGCTATCGTCGGGGCCACCGGATCGGGGAAAACGACGATATTGTCGCTGCTGTCGCGGCTTTACGACGTGCAGGGGGGCAAGGTTACGATTGCCGGGCAATCTATCCGCGACCTGAAGGTCAAAACCTTGCGTGAGAGTTTTTCGGTCGTTGCGCAGGACATCGTGATTTTCAACAATTCGATCTGGGAAAACATTCGCTACGTCAAACCCGAGGCCAGCGATGAAGACGTTTGGCGCGCGGCAGAGGCGGCAGAAATTGCTGATTTGATCCGTGCGCGCGGCGGTGCCACGGTCGGACCAAAGGGCGCGCAGCTGTCCGGCGGGCAAAAGCAACGTATCGCAATTGCGCGCGCCTTTTTGCGTGACGCGCCGATTTTGTTGCTGGACGAGGCGACCAGCGCCTTGGATCAGGCCACTGAAGAGCGGATCAAATCGGCGTTGGAGCGTTTGACCAAAGGCCGCACGACGATTGTCGTGGCGCACCGATTGTCGTCTATCGCGGATGCGGACCGGATATTCGTGTTGGAAGCGGGCGCTTTGGTGGAAGATGGCCGTCATGCCGATCTGCTGGCGCAGGACGGTCTTTATGCCCGGCTCTATCAGGCGCAGAAAAAAGGCTATGACGGGCGCTGAAGGCGGGCCTACAGGCCCATAGCTGCCAAAAGCTGTGGAATATGTTCCTTGAACCGGAAAAACCCGTGCGTGGCATGAGGCCATGCGCGAGCGTCATAATCCCGCATGATGGGGATCAACGCGATGTTGTGCTGGTTCAATTCTGCCTCTAGGTCAGCCAAGGCTTCGGCTGTGGGGCCTGTCGGGGCGTAGGGGGTCACGATTTGCTCAAGCCCGCTGGAGCGCGCCCAAGTGACCAGTGGGGCCACACTTTCATGCCGTCCGCCGTTTGCGCCGCTGCGCGATTGCCAACGGTTTGCTGCGTCGGTCAGCGCGTCGCGCGCGAAAGCGTGTACCAAATCCGACACCGCCAAAGGTGAGCGTTGCGCCGACGTTTGCAGACAGGCCATTGAGACAGGCGACAGGCCCGCGTCGAACAGAAAGCCGGGGCTGGGATCATCTTCGTGAAGCAAAAGCCCCGTGCGTTTATTTGCGGACCAAAGGATTGGTTCCGGCAGGGGGCGGCGTGGCGGGTGATCGGGGCCGGGTAGGGGCGGGGCATGTGTGGCAAGCCCCGAGGGCTGAAACCGTCGCTCGGTGTATTTCGCGATGTTGTCAGGCCGGGCCAGATAGGTTTTGCCTTTGGTTTGCAGGCCCGCCACCCACCGCCAGCCCAAGGTGTTTGAGGCCGGATCGCCATCCAACAGATGGCGCAGGAAAAAGTCGGCCCCCAATTGCCACGGCAGTTGTAGCGTGAAGATCCAGATCGAGGCGAACCACATGCGCGCGTGATTGTGCAGGTAACCCGTTTGTATCAACTCTTGCGCCCAGTGATCGAATGCGGTGATTCCGGTCTGGCCATGACACGCATCCGACCAGCGCTGTCGCAACCCGGATTCCGCTTGGGCGCGGTTAATCGCGGCGTGCAGCCCGTTTTGGTAATCAGTCCAGACTTGAGGGCGCATCTCAAGCCAGCCTTTCCAATAACTGCGCCAGAACACCTCTTGGATGAACTTTTCGGCGGCACTGGCTGAATGGCGGGTCAAGACACTGCGCAAAACCTCTTCCTCGGTGATAAGGCGGTGGCGCAGGTAGGGCGATAGAGTGGACACATGAACATGCCCGCCCGGTCCCAAATCGTAGTTGCGCAGGCGCGCGTAATCGCTGCCCGCTTTGGGAACGAAGGTTTGAAGCTGTTCCAGTGCCGCTGTTCGCGTGGCCGGGGAAGGACTGATTGTATCTTTCATGCGCCCAAGCTTAGGCCGGGCGGCGGCCCCTTCAAGGGCGGGGTTAAGACTAAAACAATACGTCTGCCCCTTGCAGGGGTCGGGGCTCAAGACTAAGACTCCGTTAGCATCTGAGCGGTAAATACCGAAACATCCCCAATAGGCAGGCGAACATGACAGACCCTTATGAGACTTATATGAATACCCTTGTCCCGATGGTGGTCGAGCAGACCAGTCGGGGCGAGCGCGCCTATGACATTTTCTCGCGCCTGCTGAAGGAGCGGATCATCTTTGTGAACGGACCTGTGCATGACGGCATGTCAAGCCTGATCGTGGCGCAGTTGCTGCACCTAGAAGCTGAAAACCCCAGCAAGGAGATCAGCATGTACATCAACAGCCCCGGTGGTGTCGTCACCAGCGGCCTGTCGATTTATGACACGATGCAGTACATCAAGCCAAAGGTCAGCACGCTGGTCATTGGGCAGGCTGCTTCGATGGGCTCGCTGTTGCTGACGGCCGGTGAAAAGGGGATGCGCTTTTCCTTGCCCAATAGCCGAATCATGGTCCACCAGCCATCCGGCGGGTATCAGGGGCAGGCCACCGATATCATGATCCACGCTGAAGAAACCTTGAAGTTGAAGCGCCGGTTGAATGAAATCTATGTCCGCCATACGGGCCAAACGCTCAAAAAGGTCGAAGAGGCGTTGGAGCGTGATAATTTCATGTCACCGGAAGACGCCAAAGACTGGGGCCTGATTGACGAAATCGTCGAGAACCGCGCGAAAACTGAAGACGACAAAAGCTGATGGGCCAGCGCACCGCGGCTAAACCCGCGGTGTCTATTTTGACATTGTGGTGACGTATCACCTGTCTTAAGCTGGCTCCAAACGACCATGAGATCGACAACTGGATCGTCGATCAATTGCTGGGCACCGCCCGAAAGGTACGGAATGTCGAACAACAATGGCAGCGACAGCAAAAATACCCTTTACTGCAGCTTTTGCGGCAAAAGCCAGCACGAGGTGCGCAAGCTGATCGCGGGCCCCACGGTGTTCATCTGCGACGAATGCGTCGAACTGTGCATGGACATCATCCGCGAAGAAACCAAAAGCGCCGGGCTGAAATCCAGCGAAGGCGTGCCAACACCGCGCGATATCTGCAATGTTCTGGACGATTACGTGATCGGACAGGCCACAGCCAAACGCGTGCTGTCGGTTGCGGTTCACAATCACTACAAACGTCTGAACAATTCCGGCAAAAGCGATATCGAACTGCAAAAGTCGAATATCCTGCTGATCGGTCCGACGGGCTGCGGCAAGACCTTGCTGGCGCAAACGTTGGCGCGCATTCTGGATGTGCCATTTACCATGGCGGATGCGACCACGCTGACCGAAGCGGGCTATGTGGGCGAAGATGTTGAAAACATCATCCTCAAGCTGCTTCAAGCCAGTGAATACAACGTCGAACGCGCACAGCGCGGCATCGTCTATATTGACGAGGTCGACAAGATCACGCGGAAATCCGAAAACCCGTCGATCACTCGTGACGTGTCGGGCGAGGGTGTTCAACAGGCTCTGCTCAAGCTGATGGAAGGCACTGTCGCCGCAGTGCCGCCGCAAGGCGGACGCAAGCATCCGCAACAGGAATTCCTTCAGGTGGATACAACGAATATCTTGTTCATTTGTGGCGGTGCGTTCGCTGGTCTGGACCGGATCATTGCGCAACGCGGCAAAGGCAGCGCTATGGGCTTTGGTGCGGATGTCCGCGACGATGACGCGCGCGGAATCGGGGAAATCTTTACCGATCTCGAACCAGAGGACTTACTGAAATTCGGGTTGATTCCCGAGTTTGTCGGCCGCTTGCCTGTCATCGCAACGCTAGAAGATCTGGACGAAGACGCGTTGGTGACGATCCTCACGCAGCCCAAGAACGCCTTGGTTAAGCAGTATCAGCGCCTGTTCGAACTGGAAGACGCGCAATTGACCTTTACCGATGACGCCCTGTTGGCCATCGCAAAACGGGCGATCGAGCGTAAGACAGGCGCGCGTGGTTTGCGGTCAATCCTCGAAGATATCCTGCTGGACACCATGTTCGACTTGCCCGGCCAAGAGGGCGTGGAAGAGGTGGTTGTCAATGAAGAGGCCGCAACCTCGGATGCCGCTCCGCTGATCATTTATGCTGATCAGAAGAAAGAGGGCACCAGCGCTAGCTAAACGTCTGCAGTTAACGATGCACAAAGGCCCGCCGTTCTCGGCGGGCCTTTTGTTTGCACAAACGGGTGTAATCGGGTTTCAGCGCAAACCGGCACTGGACCTTCAACGACATTTAAGCCATATCGGAACAAGGTTTTACCGGAGGTTCCCAATGGGCATTCTCAACACGCTTCTTCGTTCGGTCACGTGGTGGAATGGGCAAACGCTCAACACGCAGCTTTATACGTGGCGCAAAGGTGTCAAAGTCGGCGAAGACGAGCAGGGCAATATTTTTTACCGCTCGCGTCAGGGTGATCGCCGCTGGGTGATTTTCAATGGCGAGGCCGAGGCAAGCCGCGTCAGCCCGGATTGGCATGGCTGGTTGCATCACACCTTTGATGAGCTGCCCTCGGAAACACCCTTGGCCCACAAGCCATGGGAAAAACAGCATGAGGAAAACCTGACGGGCACGGCCTTGGCCTATGCGCCCGCAGGCTCGATCCGGCGCGAGGCTCCTGTGGAGCGTCGCGACTACGAGGCATGGACCCCCGAATAAGGGCGCAAGACTGATGTCTGAAAGCACCACCGAAGTTGTTGTAGGCGGCGCCGTATTGGCAGTTGCTATTGGCTTTTTGATTTACGCCGGGCAAGTGACGGGGTTTTCCAGTGGCAGCACGGAATATCCTCTCAGCGCCAGTTTCCGCAGTGCGGACGGCGTCGATGTCGGCACAGACGTGCGTATGGCCGGTGTCAAAGTTGGCCGGGTCACAGATATCGCACTTGATCCGACAACCTATCGCGCGCGCGCCACGTTTACAGTGACCGACGGCATTGAAGTGCCTGATGATAGTGCCGTTGCCATCAGCTCAGAAGGGCTGTTGGGCGGGAACTTTGTCGAGATTCTGCCCGGGGGATCACCGTTTTCTTTCGCTGAAGGGGACGAGATCGAGTTCACCCAAGGTTCTGTCAGCCTTGTGTCCCTATTGATGAAATTTGTCGCCGGTGACGATCAGGGAAGCGCCGAATGACGCTGCGCGCGCTGTGCCTGTCGATCGCGCTTATTTTGCCGGCGCCAAGCATGGCCCAAGATGTCGTTGTCGGTACCGGCGCGGTGTTGCGCGGGTTGGACAAATTGAACGGCACGTCAGTCGACATGGACCTTGCCAGCGGTGAAAGCGCGCAACTGGGTAAGTTGACGGTCATCTTGCGCGAGTGCCGCTATCCTGCGGGCAACGCGGCAGGCGATGCGTTTGCTTTTATGTCGATCGAAGAGGCCAATGGAAACGGTCCGATTTTCGAGGGCTGGATGATTGCCTCTTCTCCGGCGCTGAACGCGATGGAGCACCCCCGCTATGACGTTTGGGTGTTGCGCTGCAAGACCGAGTGAGGATCGCTTTCAAGCGGTTCGGATGTGATTGAGGCGGTTTTTTCCAAGGCTTTTGACAAGAATTGATGATACTCTGACCGGCTGATTTCCCCGCCGCCAAGGCTGGCCAGATGCGGTGTGATGAACTGTGTATCAAACAGGGTAAAGCCACAGCGCCGCAGATGATCTGTCAGGTGCGCCAACGCCAGTTTTGATGCATCGGTGCGCCTTGAAAACATGCTTTCGCCGAAAAAAGCTGTGCCCAAGGTGACACCATACACCCCGCCGATCAGGGTGCCATCTGTTGAAATCTCGATTGAATGGGCGTGCCCCAAATCATGAAGATCCAGATATAGGCGCCGAATTTCGGAATTTATCCACGTATCCGGCCGATCGGCGCAGCCGTCCAAAACACCGCTGAAATCGGTGTTTAGGGACACCGTATAGCCCTTTTTGCGCATGCGCCGCGCCAATGACCGCGAGATATGGAACCCGTCCAAGGGGAGGATGCCCCTCCGGCGCGGATCGACCCAAAAAATATCAGGGTCGTCGCGATGCTCGGACATGGGGAACACCCCGGCCGCATAGGCCTTGAGCAAAATATCCGGGGTGATGTGTGGCAATGGGGGTGTCATTTGAATGCGGGACAGTTTTCCAAAGTTGGGGCTCGGGCGTTAAGCCTTCAGTAGCGGTTGCAATGCTATGCCTGCAAGACCATTGCGGGAAAGGGCAAAGGAATGACCGTTCAAGATCATACGCCAAATGGATTTTTTGAAAGCGAGGTCAATATGATGGCCAATCGCATGCAGGCACGGCACGCGATGTTGGTGGATGGGTTTCGGCATGTGATCGCCGATTCCACGGTTTTGCTTTTGGGGGCCGAGGATGGGCGCTGGTGCTACAGTTTCGCGGCGGCAGGGGCCTTGCAAGTGGTCGGGGTTGAGCCATGCGGCGAACTGGTTGAACGGTTCTCGCGTTTGCCAGATATCGGCCTGCGCGAAAGGATTGATTTGCGCAACGCCGATGTGTTGGAGGAAATGATCGCCGAGGCGCAGGCAGGGCGCAGGTATGATGTGGTTGTTCTGTTTGATGTGTTGGAGGGGGCTGTGCCGTTGCATGACTGGTTCATGGCGATCATGGCCTTGCACCCACGTCTTGTGATCGGCGATGGGCTGTTTGCCACCACCAATGACCCGATCATGGCATTGGAAAAGCCCCGCCGTCCGATACACGGCGCAACCGCCACGCGGCTTATTCCCAGCCACGGGGCGATTGCCATGGCGTCTCGCGATGCGGGTTTCGATCTGGATTGGATCGATTGGGGCTTACTGCACGACGACGGCAGGCTTGGTTTGTCCGACTATTACCAAAACGGATCAAAAAGCCGCGGCAGCTTTACCTTGATGCCAAAAAATGCTTCTGACGGCGGTTAAGCGTCAGTCACCTTGCTCAAGATTGGCCGCCAGCCATTTTTCCAGCCAGTGGATCGAATAATTGCCGCTTTGAATGTCGGGTTCTTGCAACAGCGCGTGGAACAGCGGAACAGTGGTATCGACACCATCGACAATCAACTCACCCAAGGCACGGTTCAAACGGGTCAGCGCGCTGTGCCGGTCTTGGCCGTGGACAATCAGCTTGCCGATCAGTGAGTCGTAATATGGCGGGATCGTGTAGCCATCATAAAGCGCCGAATCCATCCGAACGCCCAAGCCACCGGGAACATGGAACTGCGTGATCTTGCCCGGACGCGGGGCAAAATCCGGCAGCTTCTCGGCGTTTATGCGCACCTCGATCGCGTGACCGTTGATTTTTAGGTCGTCCTGCGTGAAGGACATCGGGTGGCCTTCGGCGACACGGATCTGCTCTTGGACCAGATCCACCCCGAAAATCGCCTCGGTCACCGGGTGTTCCACCTGAAGGCGGGTGTTCATCTCGATGAAATAAAACTCGCCATCCTCATACAGAAACTCGATCGTGCCGGCCCCGGCGTAGTTGATCGCCGCAACAGCCTCGGCGCAGGTCGCACCGATGCGCGCGCGTTCCTCTTCGGTGATGCTGGGGCCGGGGGCCTCTTCAAAGACTTTCTGATGTCGGCGTTGCAGTGAACAATCGCGTTCGCCCAAGTGCACCGCGCGCCCCTTGCCATCGCCGAACACCTGAATTTCGATATGACGCGGCTTTTGCAGATACTTTTCGATATAGACTTCGTCATTGCCAAACGCGGCCTTGCCTTCGGACCGCGCCGTCATAAAGGCTTGTTCCATCTCGGAAGCGGAATTCGCCACCTTCATACCGCGCCCGCCGCCACCGGCGGTGGCCTTGATGATCACCGGATAGCCAATTTCGGCCCCCAGTTTCTTGGCTTCGTCCAGTGTCGCCACGCCCCCATCCGAGCCGGGAACACAGGGCACACCAAGGTTTTTCATCGTATCTTTGGCGGTGATCTTGTCGCCCATGACGCGAATATGTTCCGCTGTTGGGCCGATGAATTTCAGGCCATGATCTTCGACGATCTGCACAAAATTGGCATTTTCCGATAAAAACCCATAGCCCGGGTGGATCGCCTGCGCGCCTGTGACCTCGCAGGCGGCGATGATCGCGGGGATGGACAAATAACTGTCGGTGGCCGATGGCGGGCCAATGCAGACGGATTCGTCGGCCATGCGCACGTGCATCGCATCGGCGTCGGCAGTGGAATGCACCGCAACGCTTTGGATGCCCATTTCGCGCGCCGCACGGATCACCCGCAGGGCAATTTCGCCCCGGTTGGCGATGAGGATCTTGTCGAACATCAGCCCGCCCTTACTCGATGATCATCAAAGGTGCGCCATATTCAACGGCGGCGCCATCTTCGACCAAGATGCGTTTGACGGTGCCGGCGCGCGTGGCCGGAATATGGTTCATGGTTTTCATCGCCTCGATGATCAGCAGGGTGTCGCCCTCGGCGACGCTGTCACCGACGCTGACGAAAGACGGCGCGCCGGGCTCGGCCTGCATGTAGACGGTGCCGACCATCGGCGACGTCACTGCGCCGGGGTGGCTGGCGGGATCTTCGATCGCGTCCGCCGGGGCCGGGCCCGCCGCTGCTGCAGCGGGTGCGGCCGCGGCCATGGGGGCTGCTTGCGCCGGGGCCGCTTGCATCTGCGTGACAACCTCTTTTTGGCGGCTGACGCGGACATTCAGGCTGTCGTTTTCGCCGTAGTCGCGTTTGACCTGAAGTTCGGTCAAATCGTTGTCATTCAGCAATTCGGCCAGCGCCTTGACAAAGGCCACATCCGTTTCATGGGTTTTATTCGGCATCGGGTTCCTCGACCGCTGGCGATGGCTTGCCTATGCCATCGCGTTTCACTGATTTTTGCCGCTTATAGGGCAAGCTTGGACCATAGAAAAGCGGGCAGTTTCCCTACAACATGGCGGATATGGCCCACAATTTCGAGGGGGAAAAGCCGTAAAAGCGACCCAAGGTCAAGTCTAGAGCGGCATGCCTGAGAGTTTCGCCACCAGTTCGGCCAGTTTACGCGCCTGAAACTTCTCTAGCAAGCGGGCGCGATAGACTTCGATGGTGCGATAGCTTAGCCCCAGTTCAAGGCCGATTTCCTTGGATGTCATGCCCCGGCAGGTCAGAATCGCAACCTCGCGTTCTCGGCTGGTCAGTTCGACCAGCGGGCGTTCATCGGATAAATCGGTAAACGACCAGACCCCGCGTTGAAACGGATCGTCGGGGGTCAGCGATTGGCCGCGCGCCCGGCACCAGAACAGCGTGCCGTCGCTGCGCTTCATGATCCGTTCGTCGCTATACCGCCCGGTCGTGCGCATTGCCGCCAAGGCGCGTTCGCCGATGCGGCTGTAATCCTCGATGGATGGGTAATAGCGCGCCAGCGGGATATCGGTGAATTCCGAAGTCTGCCCGCCAAACGTGGCTGCGAACTGCCGATTGCAGTGCCGTATGATCCGTTTTTCCAAAACGGCCAGCCCGACGGGGGCGTGTTCAAAGGCAAGGTCGGAAATTTCCATAGGCCTTTATGGCCCGGTTTATCGGGTGATCCAAGGGCGTGTTCTTGCCATTTGGCCGCGAAAGGCCTAGATGCGCCTCATGCGGTCGCAGCCTACCCGCTCAAAACAAGGACAAAACAAATGAAGACTATCGTTATCTGCTCGGGCGGGCTGGATTCTGTATCGCTTGCCCACAAGGTCGCCGCTGAACGCGAGCTGACCGCCCTGTTGTCGTTCGATTATGGCCAGCGCCATGCCAAGGAACTGGACTTTGCGGCAGCCTGTGCGCGCCGCTTGGATGTGGCGCATCACGTGGTTGATCTTCGCGGCGTGGGCGCGGCGCTGTCGGGATCGGCGTTGACCGATGACGTGGATGTGCCCGACGGGCATTACGAGGAAGAAACCATGCGCATCACCGTGGTGCCCAACCGCAACGCCATCATGCTGGCTGTTGGCTTTGGTATGGCGGCGGCGCAAGGGGCCAGTGCGGTCGCGGCGGCTGTGCATGGCGGCGATCATTTCATCTACCCCGATTGCCGCCCCGATTTCATCGACGCCTTTCAAGCCATGGAAAACAAGGCGCTTGATGGGGTGGCCAAGGTGGATTTGTATACACCGTTTGTCACCATCTCGAAGGCCGACATCGTGACCGAAGGCACGCGCCACAACACGCCTTTTGCTGAAACATGGTCTTGTTACAAAGGCGGTGATCTGCATTGCGGGCGCTGCGGCACCTGCGTTGAGCGGCGCGAGGCGTTTCATCTGGCCGGGGTGGATGACCCGACGGTGTATGCCGATCCTGACTATTGGCGCAGTGTGGTGGAGGGCCAGTAAATGTATACGATCACCAAAGAATTTCATTTTTCGGCCTCGCATCAATTGTTCGGTCTGCCCGATGATCACCAATGCGCGCGCCTGCACGGGCATAATTATATCGTCGTGGTCGAGCTGCGCGCGGCAGAGTTGAACGCGCATGGCTTCGTGCGCGACTACCTCGATCTGGCCGAGTTCAAACGCTATATCGACGATGTTTTGGACCACCGTCACCTTAATGACATTTTGGGGGATGACGGGGTGACTGCGGAGCGCATGGCCAAGCATTTTTATGATTGGTGCGCTGCCCGTTGGCCCGAGGTTTCGGCGATCAAGGTGAGCGAGACCCCCAAGACATGGGCCGTATACCGGCCATGAGCGATCAAAGCGTCATCCGCGTTTCCGAGATGTTCGGGCCGACCATTCAGGGTGAAGGCGCGCTGATCGGGGTGCCGACAGTGTTCGTGCGCACCGGCGGCTGTGACTATCGCTGCGACTGGTGCGACAGCCTGCACGCGGTTGATTCAGCCTATCGCGCGACATGGACGCCGATGACCGCCCAAGACATCATGGCCGAAGTTACCCGTCTATCGGGCGGGCAGCCCCTGCTGGTGTCGCTGTCCGGCGGCAATCCGGCCATTCAGCCCTTGGGCGAGGTGATCCGCCTTGGGCACGCGCAGGGCTATGGGTTTGCCTTGGAAACCCAAGGGTCGGTCGCGCAGGACTGGTTTTCCGACTTGGATATGCTGGTGCTCAGCCCCAAGCCGCCATCCAGCAAGATGCAGGTGGATTGGGGTGCGTTTGACGCCTGTCTGGCCGCAGGGCAGGACGCTGACATGGTCCTCAAGATCGTGATCTTTGATGAGGCCGATTACCAATGGGCGCGGGACGTGGCCGGGCGCTATCCGCATTTGCCGCTGTTTTTGCAGCCGGGCAACCATACGCCACCCCCGCCGGGCGATGACAGCGCCACCGTCGATCAGGCCGGTGTGGATGACCGGATGCGCTGGTTGGTGGACCGGGTGGTTCAGGACAAATGGTATCAGGCGCGCGTGCTGCCGCAATTGCACGTGACGCTGTGGGGCAACAAACGCGGTGTTTGACGGAGAAAACCGATGAGCGAGAATATCTATAAAGACCTCAAGCAGTTGGGCGGTGCGTCTGATTTGCCGCAAAGCCCCGAAGAGGCGGTTTTGGAGCGGGTGAAAAACCCACAGGCCGATGTGGCCTACAACGTGCGCTTTGTGGCGCCGGAATTTACATCGCTGTGCCCAATGACAGGGCAGCCGGATTTTGCGCATCTGGTGATTGATTACGTGCCCGGAGAGTGGCTGGTGGAAAGCAAATCGCTCAAGCTGTTCTTGGGCAGTTTCCGCAATCACGGGGCCTTTCACGAGGATTGCACCATCACCATCGCGCGCCGCTTGGCCGAGTTTCTAGAGCCGCAATGGCTGCGCATTGGGGGCTACTGGTATCCGCGCGGGGGCATTCCGATTGATGTGTTCTATCAGACTGGCCCGATGCCCGAGGGTGTCTGGATTCCCGATCAAGGGGTTGCGCCGTATCGCGGGCGTGGTTGAAGGGCGGCGCATAACGCGCCGCCCGCAAATATCAGATCAAGGGCATGGCGCACGGTAATACGTGCCGTCGCCACGGGCATAGGCGCAGAGTCCGGTTTGCTGGTTTTTCGCAACCAGTGCACCAGCCGCGGCGCCGGCCAGGGTGGAGACAACCACCCAATCGTTATCGGCGCCAAGAACCTTGGAGGTGATCAGCCCTAGTCCGCCACCGATCACGGCACCGGTAACCTGACGTTCCTGATTTTCGCTGACACACCCCGCCAGCGTCATGCTGCCGGTCACTGCGAAGATTGTAAGAATTTTACGCATAAATTTGCTCCTTCTAATTTTGCAGGCACTCAATACCACACGCCAGCCTATCATGGAGGCAGGCATGTTGCACCCCCGCGGGTGCGCGCCTCGGCGTTACGGCCAAGAACGACAGATACAAAAAAACCCTGCAAGACCTTGGGCCTTGCAGGGTAATCCGGTCAATCTTGAGACAGATTTCAGTCGCGGTTCATGCGATTTTCGATCAGGTCATCCACCACACTGGGGTCGGCCAAGGTCGAGGTGTCGCCAAGGCTGCCAAAGTCATCTTCAGCGATCTTGCGCAGGATGCGGCGCATGATCTTGCCGGAACGGGTTTTCGGCAGGCCCGGCGCCCATTGGATCAGGTCCGGCGCGGCGATCGGCCCGATCTCTTGCCGGACCCAGGTGCGCAGCTCTTTGCGCAGCTCTTCGGTCGGCTCTTCGCCGGTCATCAGGGTGACATAGCAATAGATGCCTTGCCCCTTGATGTCGTGCGGATAGCCCACAACGGCGGCCTCGGCGACCTTGGCATGGGCCACCAGCGCGCTTTCCACCTCGGCGGTGCCCATACGGTGGCCGGACACGTTGATCACATCATCGACGCGGCCGGTGATCCAGTAATCGCCATCGGCGTCACGGCGGCAGCCGTCACCGGCGAAATAGTAGCCTTTGTAATCCGAGAAATAGGTTTTCTCGAACCGCTCATGATCGCCCCAGACGGTGCGCATCTGGCCCGGCCAGCTATCTTTCATGCACAAGACGCCTTCGGTCGGATAGTCGTGGATTTCTTCGCCCGAGGTGGGCTCAAGCACCACGGGCTGCACGCCAAAGAACGGCTTCATCGCCGCGCCGGGTTTGGTGGCGTGGGCGCCGGGCAGGGGGGTCATCATATGACCGCCGGTTTCCGTCTGCCACCATGTATCGACGATCGGGCAGTTTCCCTTGCCAACGACATCATTATACCAGTTCCACGCCTCGGGGTTGATCGGCTCGCCGACGGTGCCCAGCACTTTCAGATCGCTGAGGTCGTATTTTTCGACAAACTCGGTGCCTTGGCCCATCAGCGCGCGGATCGCCGTTGGCGCGGTGTAGAACTGGTTGACCTTGTGCTTTTCGCACACCGCCCAGAACCGTCCGGCATCGGGGTAGGTGGGCACACCTTCGAACATCAGCGTGGTCGCGCCATTGGCCAAGGGGCCATAGACGATATAGCTGTGCCCGGTGACCCAACCGACATCCGCCGTGCACCAGAAGATATCGCCATCGTGGTAGTCAAAGCTGATTTCGTGCGTCATCGACGCCCACACAAGATAGCCACCGCTACAATGCACAACGCCCTTGGGTTGTCCGGTTGAGCCGGAGGTGTAGAGAACAAACAGCGGGTCTTCGGCGTTCATTTCCTCGGGTGGGCAGTCGGCGTCGACCTTCTCCAGCTCTTCATGCAGCCAGTAATCGCCCTCCGAGCGCCACGCGATCTGATCGCCAGTGCGTTTGACGACAAGGCATTTCACATCGTCAACGTCATGCAACAGCGCCTGATTCACGTTGTCTTTCAGCTTGGTTTTGCGCCCGCCGCGCGGGGCGGTGTCGGCGGTGATCACCAGCTTGGCGTCGCAGCCATTGATCCGCGCGCCAAGGGCATCCGGGGAAAAGCCTGCGAAAACAATCGAGTGGATCGCGCCGATCCGCGCACAGGCCAGCATGGCATAGGCCGCTTCGGGGACCATCGGCAGGTAGATCACAACCCGATCACCTTTGCCGACGCCAAGGTTCTTGAACACATTGGACATCTTGCAGACGTTTTCGTGCAACTGTCGGTAGGTGATATGCTGGGCCGCGTCGCCCGGATCGTCGGGTTCCCAGATGATGGCGGTTTGGTCGCCGCGGGTTTCAAGGTGACGGTCGATGCAGTTTGCCGCGACGTTCAGGGTGCCGTCCTCGAACCACTTGATCGCGATATTGCCCGGCTCGAAGCTGACGTTCTTCACCTTGCTGAAGGGCTTCATCCAATCGACGCGCTTGCCGTGTTCTGCCCAAAACCCGTCAGGATCGCTGATCGACGCCTGATACATTTCGTTGTAGCGGTCTGCGTCGACATGGGCATTGGCTGCGAAATCAGCGGTGGGGGGATAGGTTTTTTCGGACATATCTGACCTTTGCGTTCTTGAATTTAATACATGCTATGCGGGTGGCGGCGCCTGTTCAAGCGGCCGCCACCTTTGGGTTGGCGACTTAAATCGCCAGATATTCGGAGCGGAGTTCTTCGTTTTCAAGAACCTCTGCAGCAGAGCCGTCAAACACGATCGAGCCTGTATCCAGGATCACAGCCCGGTCTGCCAGTTCAAGGGCACGCACGGCATTCTGTTCGACCAAAATCGTTGTCATGCCCTGTTCTTTAATGACGCGCAGGGTTTTCTCGATCTCATCGACGATCACCGGGGCAAGGCCCTCATAGGGTTCGTCCAGCAAAAGCACCTTGATGTCGCGCGCAAGGGCGCGGGCTACGGCCAGCATTTGCTGTTCGCCGCCAGACAGGGTGGTGCCTTCTTGTTTGCGGCGTTCAGCCAAGCGCGGGAACAGATCATACAGGCGCTCAAGCGACCAGCCGATGGGCGGGGCGATTTGCGCCAGTTGCAGGTTTTCCTCAACCGTGAGGCCGGGAATGATGCAACGATCTTCGGGCACAAGGCCGATGCCGACCGAAGCGGCCTCGTGGCTTTTCATCCTGTGCAGCGGCTGGTGATCCAGCCAGATCTCGCCATGCGTGACCTGCGGGCTGTCCATCCGCGCGATGGATCGCAACGTGGTGGTTTTGCCCGCGCCGTTGCGGCCCAAAAGGGCCAGAATTTCGCCCTCGTGCACGTTGAAGCTGATGTTCTGCACGATATAGCTTTCGCCGTAATAGGATTGCATATCCCAGATCGAAAGAAATGCCGGGGCGGTCTCGGCGTAGTTCTTGCCCTTCGAGAAGTCGGGTTTGACGTTCATCTCGTATTCTCCTTGTTACGCGGATTCGCCAAGATAGGCTTCGCGCACCTTGGGGTGGCCCTTGATCTTGTCGGGCGTGTCTTCGACCAGTGGAGTCCCTTGTGCCAAAACGGTGATCCGTTCGGCCAGACTAAAGACAACATGCATGTCGTGTTCGATGATGGCGATGGTTATGTCGCGCTCGTCCTTGATCTGTTTCAGCAGGTCGATGGTGTTGTTGGTGTCGGCCCGGGCCATACCGGCGGTGGGCTCGTCCAACAGCAAAAGGCGTGGATTTTGCGCAAGGCACATGCCGATTTCAAGACGCCGCTTGTCACCCCGGCTCATCGAGGCGGAATGCATGTGGCGCTTGTCGGCCATGTTCAGGCTTTCCAGCACGTGTTCGGCCTGCTCCATAATCTCTTTCTCGTTGCTGGTCGCTTCGACCGCATGCATACGAAACGCCCCGTCGCGCTGGGCAAAGATCGGAATCATCATGTTTTCCAGCACGCTTAGATCGCCGAAAATTTCGGGCGTCTGGAACACGCGGGAAATGCCCATCTGATTGATCTCGTAGGGTTTGCGCCCCAACACCGACTGACCGTCAAACATGACGCTGCCGGTATCCGGGATCAGCTTGCCCACAAGACAGTTGAGCAATGTCGACTTGCCAGCGCCATTCGGGCCGATGATGGCGTGACAGCTGTTTTCTTCGACGCTGAGGTTCACGTCGCCCAAGGCTTGCAGACCACCGAAGCGCTTGTTTACGTCCTTGACTTCAAGAATGCCCATTTGTGGCTCTCCTTATTCAGCAGGTTCGGTGGAAGTGGATTTTTTCGAAGTGTCATCCGTCTTTTTGCGCTTGAAGATCCGCGCAATTCGCTGACCGGCTTCGACCAAGCCACCGGGAAGGAAAATCACCACAGCCATGAACATCAGGCCAAGTGTCAGATGCCAGCCCTTGCCGATGAAGGGGTAAACCATGCTGACAACGAAATCTTCCAGGCCATCAGGCAAGAATGCAAACCAGGTGTGCAGGATGTCTGAGTTGATCTTGGACAGGATGTTTTCCATGTATTTGATCAGACCGGCGCCCAGAACAGGACCGATCAACGTGCCGACACCGCCCAGAATGGTCATCAGGACAACCTCGCCCGAGGCGGTCCAGAACATCCGCTCTGCCCCGGCCAGCGGGTCCATCGCCGCCATCAGGCCACCGGCCAGACCGGCATACATGCCCGAGATCACGAAGGCCGCCAGCGTGTAGGGGCGGGCGTTCAACCCGGTGTAGTTCAGGCGCTGCTGGTTCGATTTGATCGCCCGCAGCATCATCCCAAAGGGCGACCGGAAAATGCGGATCGACAGGTAGAAGGCCAGCAACATGATGATGCCGCTGAAATAATACCCGGCTGACATGTTGAACACCCAATCGCCCATCTCAAGCTGAGCGTTCGAGCGCATTTCCAACCCGAAAATTCCGGGCACTGGGATGTTGCTACCAGCACTGGCGCCATCCAGAACGCGCGGATCATCCAGCGCCAGTTGCAGGCCGGTTTCGCCCCCGGTGATCGGGGTCAGAACCGAATAGGCCAAGGCATAGGTCATCTGCGCAAACGCCAGCGTGAGGATCGAGAAGTAGATCCCAGAGCGCCGCAACGAGATATAGCCGATCAGCAAGGCAAACAGGCCCGAGGTGATCACGGCCAGCGCGATGGCAGGCAGAACATTCATGCTGAGCAGCTTGAACATCCAAACGGCCGAGTAACTGCCGATCCCCAGAAAGGCCGCGTGGCCAAAGCTGAGGTATCCGGTCAGGCCGAACAGGATGTTGAATCCGATGGCGAAAATCCCGAAGATCACAAATCGCTGCATCAGGTCAGGATAGCCCGCGTTGAATTGAGCCATGCCGCTGCCGGCGGGAAACGGATTGAGGATGAACGGGGCGAACAGTGTGAGCACCGCCACGATCAGCAGAATCCGGATGTCTTTCTTTTCCAGTCCCAACATGGGCTTAGTCCTCCATCACGCCCTTGCGGCCCATCAGGCCACGGGGACGTGTCAGCAAAATTATGATGGCCACCAGATAGATGATGATCTGGTTGATGCCGGGAAGAAGATCGATCACGGCTGACATGGATGCAAAGCTTTCCAGCACGCCCAGCAGGAACCCCGCCAAAACAGCACCGGGCAAGCTACCCATGCCGCCAACCACAACCACCACGAAGCTAAGCACAAGGAAATCCATGCCCATGTGATAGTTCGGAGAGTTGATCGGCGCATACATCACCCCGGCCACACCGGCCACGGCAGCGGCGATGCCGAACATGATGGTAAAGCGCTTGTCGATATTGATGCCCAACAGCCCCACGGTTTCGCGATCGGCCATCCCGGCGCGGACGACCATGCCGAATGTGGTGAACTGCAAAAAGGCAAAGACCGCACCGATAATCACCGCCGCAAACCCGAAATAGACAAGCCGCCAGTAGGGATAGATGATCTGGTTGGCCTCAAACCCGACCATGGCGCCGAAATCAAACGAGCCGGTAAAGACTTCGGGCGCGGGGGTGGGGATGGGGTTGGCCCCGTAGAAATACTTGATGATTTCCTGCAAGACGATGGCAAGACCAAAGGTGACCAGAATCTGGTCGGCATGCGGACGCTTGTAGAAGTGTTTGATCAGACCACGTTCCATCGCATAGCCGATGAACAACATGATCGGGATCGAAAACAGGATCGACAGCGGCACAGCCCAGTCGATTATGGCCTCACCTGTGGATTGGCCGAACAGGCCGTAGACATACGGCACGTCGACCTTCAAGGGGTTCCCAAGAAAGTCGGTTTTGGTCTCGTCGATGATGGTGTGGCTCCAAGTCAGGATGCGGCTGAGGGTAACAGCGCAGAAAGCCCCGATCATGAAAAGTGCCCCGTGGGCAAAGTTGACCACGCCAAGCGTGCCGAAGATCAGCGTCAGGCCCAAAGCGATCAAGGCATATGCCGATCCCTTGTCCAGGCCGTTCAGGATTTGAAGAATAATTGCGTCCATGGGTCCGGTCCCACCTTTGCGGATTTTTTATGGTGGAGAAGCCACAGGCGTGATGCCGCCGTGACAAAGTGGCGGGATGGGCGCATGGCCCATCCCGCACTGCTACATTGGCTTATGCGCCGTTGTTGCAGCTGCCCAAGGCACCGCCCGCGAACTGCGGATGGTCGGGCGCGTAGGTGACCTGCTCGGCCGGCGTGACTTCGACGATTTCCAGAAGGTCGAACTCCGAGGTGGGGTTCTCTTTTCCTTTCACGACAAGCACATCCTTGAAGCACTGGTGATCTTCGGCGCGATACAGTGTCGGGCCGTTGCCCAGACCGTCGAACTCGAAACCTTCCAGCGCCTCGACAACCGCACAAGGTGCGAACGAGCCCGCCCGCTGAACCGCGTCGGCATACAGCAACGTCTGCACATAGCAGGTGTGCGCGGCCTGGCTCGGCGGGAAGCCGTATTTGGTGCCGAAGGATTTGACGAACGCTTTGGAGCCTTCATCGGTCAGCGACCAGTGCCAGTTCGTCGAGCCAAAGATGCCCTTGACGTTTGCACCGGCACCTTTCGCCATCAGGCGCGAATACAGCGGAACGACGATCTCGAAGTTCTTGCCGTTCACTTCCTTGTCACGCAGGCCGAACTGAACCGCGTTGGTCAGCGAGTTGACCATGTTGCCGCCATAGTGGTTCAGAACCAGAACGTCGGCACCGGATTGCAGAACCGGCGCGATATACGAGCTGAAGTCGGTCTGCGTCAGCGGGGTTTTGACCGTGTTCACGGTTTCCCAGCCCATCGCTTCGGTCGAGGATTTGATCGCCTCTTCGGTGGTGTAGCCCCAGTTGTAATCGGCGGTCAGGTGATAGGCCTTGCGGTCTGCGCCATACATCTTTTCAAGCACCGGCGCCAAAGCAGCGCCCGACATGTACGAGTTGAAGAAGTGGCGGAAACCGTTCGCGCGCTTGTCTTTACCCGTTGTGTCATTCGAGTGGGTCAAGCCCGACATGAAGATGATGCCAGCCTCTTGGCACAGCGCCTGAACAGCCACGGCCACACCCGAGGACGAGCCGCCTGTGATCATCACGGCGCCGTCTTTTTCGATCATCGATTTGGCCGATGCGCGGGCGGCGTCGGATTTGGTTTGCGTATCGCCTGTGACGAATTCGACTTTCTTGCCGAGAATGCCGGTCCCTTGCAGCGCTTTCGACGAGAACGTGCCCATCATGCCACCATCGCCGCCACCGTTCAGGTGTTCGACAGCCAGTTCATAAGCGCGCAGTTCGTCGGCACCTTCATCGGCATAGGGGCCGGATTGCGGCACGTTGAAGCCCAGTGTGACCGTCGACCCGGTGGGTTCGTTGGTAAAGGCGGCCGCTGACGAGGCGGTAAAGATCGTCGGTAGCGCGACGCCGGCACCAGCGACTGCGCTGGTTTTCAGCAGACCACGACGAGTCAGGTTGCTCTTGGACATTGATATCCTCCCGTTTGATTGGTTTGGGGACGCGCCTCCTCTGCGCCTCCCCAGACGGCACATTTGTGCAAAGACATTATCGCAGGCGGTAAGAAAATTTCGCAACAACTCCTTTTTGCAAAACATTTTTTTTGTAAAAAACTAGACAGCTCCCTGTTAAGGTTTGTAAAAAAGTTGATAGAACACTACGGAAGTCACGCGAAATGCAGGGAAAATCGGCATGTCTGAAAGCTTGATGATAGGCACGCGTATCCGCGAGCGACGGGTAATCAACGGCCTGAAACAATCGGACCTTGCAAGGCAGGTCGGAATTTCGCCGTCATATTTGAACCTGATCGAGCATAATCGGCGCAGAATCGGGGGGAAAACCCTGATTAAGCTCGCGGACGCCTTGAGCGTTGAGCCGACGCTGTTGTCCGAGGGGGCAGAAGCGACTTTGATTTCAGCCTTGCGCGAAGCTGCCGGACGGGCCGACGGCCACACGGCAGAATTGGACCGGACAGAAGAATTCGCAGGCCGATTTCCCGGCTGGGCGCATCTGTTGTCGTCCTTGAATGCCCGCGTCACCGATCTGGAAAGGACGGTAGAAACACTGACTGACCGTTTGGCCCATGATCCGCATCTGGCCGCCTCCTTGCACGAGGTGATCTCGACGGTGACGGCTATTCGGTCAACGTCGTCAATCTTGGTGGAAACCGAATCCTTGGAGCCTGAATGGCAAAATCGCTTTCATCGCAACATCAATGAGGAAAGCAGCCGACTGGCCCAAGGGGCCGAAGCGCTGGTGCGCTATCTTGAAGGCGCGGCTAACAGTGAGGCCGAAATCAGATCGCCCCAAGACGAGATGGTTGCCTTTCTTGGTCATCATGGTTTCCACTTTCCACAACTGGAAGGCACCAAGGATGTTGCCGCGATCGAGGCTGTTCTGGATCAAGACACCATCATGAACTCTGATGTGGCCCGCCGTTTGACGCGCGATGCGCTGGTGCAATATCAGGCGGATGCGTGGCGTTTGCCGTTATCCGAGATGCTGGCCAAAGTCGCCGAGTGCGGCCCGGACCCCGAAAAAATTTCGATGGCGTTTGATTGTGATCTGCCAACGGTGTTCCGGCGTTTGGCCGCCTTGCCCGCCGATGCGATTGGCGCGGTGGGCCTTTTGACCTGCGATGCCGCGGGCACGTTGCTGTTTCGCAAGCCATTGCATGGGTTTGCCATGCCGCGCGATGCCGGGGCTTGTGCGCTGTGGCCGATGTTTCAGGTGCTGGGGCAGCCGCAGGTGCCGGTGCGCGTGCGCTTGCGTCAATCAGGCCGGGGCCAGAATGTCGTTCTGGCACTTGCCGTGGCCGAGCAGGTGGCCCCGGCCACTTTCGCGCGTCCGGCCCTGATGCGGGGCCATATGTTGCTTTTGCCGGATGCCGATGACGACAGCGAGATCCCTTTGCGCGATGTCGGCGCAAGCTGTCGCATTTGCCCGTTGCGCAATTGCCCGGCGCGGCGTGAGCCGTCCATCATCATGGATGGATTTTGATCTTTTGACACACCCCCACAGTTTGACGATAAATACAGGGCGACAACGGTCGTGTGTCACTCGGAGGGGAGGCCGGTTGATTGAATAAGAAAGTGCTTCTGATTGAAGACGAGCCCAATATCATCGAGGCGGTCAGCTTTATCCTGTCGCGCGATGGCTGGGATGTGAAAACGCATTCCAATGGGCATGATGCCGTCGACGCCGTGCGCAACCGCACCCCTGATTTGATCATTCTGGATGTGATGTTGCCCGGCAAAAGCGGGTTCGACATCCTGAAGGAAATCCGATCCGAGCAACAGTTTGCGCTGACGCCCGTTTTGATGTTGACGGCGCGCGGTCAGGTCAAGGACCGCGAAATGGCCGAAAAAGCCGGGGCAAGCCGTTACATGACCAAACCGTTTTCCAATGCCGAAGTTCTGGACGCGGTCAGAAGTATGGTCGCGCAATGAAATCCAAGGCCGGACCGCTGTTCTTGGAGCAGCGCACCTATCGGCGCCGACGCATGGCCGACGCGGCCCGGTTCCTGCCCTTTCTGGGGGCTATTTTGTTTAGTGTTCCCTTGTTGTGGGGCCAAGCCGGGACAGAAGCGGCGTCAACCACCGGTGTGATGCTGTATCTGTTTTTGGTCTGGGGAATATTGGTCGCGGTTTCGGCGGGTATCTCGCGGAAGCTGCGCGAGGATGAAACACACGGCGCAGATGACAAAACCCCGAGCAAGAGCGGTGTTTGAATGGCACCACTGAACGTCCTTGTTCTGGTCTGTCTGACCTATGTGGCGTTTTTGTTTGCGGTCGCTTTTGCCGCCGATCATGCGGCACGGCGCGGGCGCGGCACGTGGCTGAGATCGCCAATCATCTACACCCTGTCGCTTTCGATCTACTGCACCGCTTGGACGTTTTACGGGGCGGTCGGTTTTGCCGCTCGGTCAGGGCTTGAGTTTGTGACCATCTACCTTGGGCCGACTCTTGTCATGATCGGTTGGTGGTGGACGTTGCGAAAGATGGTTCGCGTTGGCCGTAGCCAGCGGGTCACGTCGATTGCCGACCTGATCTCGTCGCGCTACGGCAAGTCCAACACGCTTGCGGTCTGCGTGACCTTGCTGGCGGTGATCGGCACCACGCCTTATATCGCGCTTCAACTTCAATCTGTCACCTTGTCGTTCGCCACCTTTGCCGCGAGCGATCCCACCTCGGCGGATTTGCCCGACCAGCAATCAACCGCGCTGTGGGTCGCGCTTGGGCTGACGCTTTTCACGATCTTGTTCGGCACCCGCAATCTGGACGCGAACGAACGTCACCATGGCGTGGTGATCGCGATTGCGCTTGAAGCCGTGGTCAAGCTGTTCGCGCTTCTGGCCGTTGGCGTGTTTGTAGTCTGGGGGCTGGCCGGCGGGATTTCTGAAACCATTGCCCGCATTGATGCCTCGCCGATCATGCATTGGGAGGTGTCGGGCGGGCGATGGATCGGGTTGACGATGCTGTCGGCGGCCGCCTTTTTATGCCTGCCGCGCATGTTTCAGGTGATGGTCGTCGAGAACGAAAACGAAGACGACCTGCGCACAGCCGCTTGGGCGTTTCCCGGCTATCTGATGCTGATGAGCCTGTTCGTCGTCCCGATCGCGGCGATTGGCCTGCAAACCATGCCTGCGGGCGTGAATCCTGACCTTTTCGTGCTGACCCTGCCCTTGCAAGAGGGGCGTGACGGCTTGGCGATCTTGTCCTTTATCGGCGGGTTTTCATCGGCCACATCGATGGTGATCGTCGCGGCGATTGCCCTGTCGACAATGGTGTCGAACCATGTGGTGATGCCGGTATGGCTGTGGTCCAAGGGCGGCACGGCGGCGATGTCGGGGGACGTGCGTCATGTGGCGCTGTTGGCCCGGCGCCTGTCGATCGGCGGCATTGTGTTGCTGGGCTACCTGTATTTCCGCTTGTCGGGCGGCGGCGAGTCGCTGGCGGCCATCGGTCTGGTGTCATTCGCCGGGGTCGCGCAGTTCCTGCCGGCGCTGATGGGTGGGTTGTTCTGGCGCGCGGCCAACCGAACTGGTGCGATTTCCGGGCTTGGCGTGGGATTTGTGGTGTGGATGTATTGCATGTTCCTGCCCAGTTTCGGCACCTCGTCTATATTACCGCAACACATCTTTGATCATGGTCTTTTTGGCCTAAGCTGGTTGCGCCCGCATGCTCTGTTCGGGGCGGACGGCATGGACCCGCTTGTGCATGCGGTAATGTGGAGCATGCTGTTGAACACAGCTGTGTTCATCGGTGTGTCCCTTCTGACCTTCCCGCGCCCGGTCGAACGTTTGCAGGGCGCGCAGTTCGTCAATGTCTTTCGCCATTCCAGCACCGCGACGGGCTGGTCAGGGGATTTGGCGCGCAGCGAAGACCTGATGATCATGTCGCAGCGCATCATCGGTTCGCGGCAGGCGCAGGCGCTGTTTTCCGGCGCGGCCCGGCGGCAAGGGTTGGCGGGCTATCTGCCCGAGCCGACACCGGATTTCCTGCTTGAACTGGAACGTGAATTGTCAGGCTCGGTCGGCACCGCCACGGCGCATGCGATGATTTCGCAGATCGTGGGGGGCGCGACCGTGTCGGTCGAGGATTTGCTGGCGGTGGCGGATGAGACGGCACAGATCATGGAGTATTCCAGCAGGCTGGAAGCCAAGACACAGGAACAGGCCCGCACCGCGCGCCAATTGCGGGCCGCCAACCAGAAGCTGACCCAGTTGTCGGTGCAAAAGGATTCGTTCCTCAGCCAGATCAGCCACGAATTGCGCACTCCGATGACCTCGATCCGCGCGTTTTCCGAGATTTTGCGCGACACCGGCGGGCTGAGCCCCGAAGAGCAGGCCAAATATTCCACGATCATTCATGACGAGGCGGTGCGTCTGACACGCCTTTTGGATGATTTGCTGGATCTCAGCGTGTTGGAAAATGGTCAGGTTGTCCTGAACACGCAAACTGGCCGCTTGTCCGATCTTTTGGATCGCACGATTGCCGCCGCTGCGGGGGGCGAAGTGGACAGCCTTGAAATCAGGCGGAACCGCGACAAGGAAGATGTGGTTTTAACAACCGATCTGGACAGGTTGGCGCAGGTGTTTATCAACCTCATCGCCAATGCGCGGAAATATTGCGATGCGGAAAAGCCCAGCTTGTCCATTTCCTCAAAACAGGACGGGTCTGAACTGAAGATAGATTTTGTTGATAATGGCTCGGGCATCGCGACCGACCAGCAGGCAGTGATTTTTGAAAAATTTGCCCGCATCGGGGATACAAAGGCGGGTGGTGCCGGGCTTGGGCTGGCGATCTGCCGGGAAATCATGGCGCGGCTTGGTGGTGATGTCACCTATCTCCCCGGCCAATCGGGGGGCGCTTTCCGCGTCACCTTGCCTGTATCGGTGGTCTCCAGCCCTCTGGGCGAAACCCTGTAAAGCTATTGGTAACCTTCTGGGCTGTAGGGTGTGATCACTTGGGTATAGAAGGCAATGGCGATACTCTGATGGCCCACGATAACGGCAATTCAGTTCTACACCGCAAGACGCAGGTCGCGCGCGAAGATTTCGATGCCCGGGGGATGTCGCCGTCGAAGGCGCTGCGCCTTGCGTTGTCTAAAGCCGCGGATGGGCTTTTGGGGCTGGCGGTGACGGTTTCGACCGTAGAGCAGGTCAAACTGCCGCATACCTCCATTGAAAGCGATATTGGCAATACCGGGCTTTTGATGTTGCTTGACGGCACGCAAGGCCGCCGAGGCGCAATGATGATGGATCAGTCATTTTTGTCCGCACTGATCGAGGTGCAGACCATGGGCTATGTCCGCAAGACCGAGGTGCAAGACCGGCCTTTGACGCGGACGGATGCGGCAATCGCCGCCCCGCTGATCGATGAAATGCTGCGGCTTTTCGATGTCCACATGGAGGACGCCGTGACGGGCCATATCCCCGCTGAATTCCGCTTTGGGGACATGATCGAAGACACGCGCACCTTGGCGCTTGCCATGGAGCAGCCGGACTATGACCGGTTCCGCATCACCGCCGATTTGGGGCAGGGGGCAAAAACCGGGGTTCTGGATATTTTACTGCCCAAGGCTCCACCCCCTGCACCGGATGCTGTGCAAGGACCGGACCGAGCGGAAAACACGGACACGTTGCAAGGCAGCGCCATGAATGCCCCGGTGGTATTGAATGCCGTGATGGCGCGGGTGTCGATGCCACTGGACCAGATTTGCAACCTGAAAAAAGGCCAAGTGATGACCATCGCGCGCGAGGCTATTTCTGAACTGCAGCTGCTTGGCGCGGACAACCATTTGGTGGCGTCGGTCAAGCTTGGGCATGTGAACGGCTGGCGCGCGGTGCGGTTGCTGGCGCCTGATGCACATTTGGACGAGGCTGAGCCGAGTATGGGGCCAACCGTAGTAGCGCACAGGGAGGTGGAGGCCGCTGTGGCAGCTGGATTTGAAGACGCGGCAGAGGGTTCGGCCCTTGACGCCAACATGCCAAAGGCTTTGTCCGGCCCGGATGAGGAGGCCAAACCGAACAGCCAACCCCAGCCTGCAGAGGGATAACACGACCAAAGGTTGCGTGTTGCGACCGCTGCAAGTGGCGCCGCTACGGATGCGGTGTTTGCGCGAGACACGCATCAAACTATGGGCCGCCGCGACGCGACGGCGCAGCATTGGGCTGGCGTGTTGGGCGACAGTCTGTGTTCCTTGATGCCGCGTGGTTCAGGCGGCTGCATCTGTTGACTTGGGTCAAAGCGCGGCCCCGGTCTTTGTGCCATTGTGAAGATCCTATAGGAGGGGTCCAAAATGCCATCATATACTGAATATCGCGTCGCGCTGATGTCCCGCTTGGCCGAGTTGGACAGCCGGTTGCACAACATCGAAGCCGAGCTTGACGCGGAGCATTCCAAAGATTGGGAAGAGGCCGCTGTCGAACACGAAAGCGACGAAGTTCTGGAGCAGCTTGGAAAATCCGGGCAGCAGGAAATTGCGCGTATTCGGGCCGCTTTGCAGCGTATGCGCGATGGCACTTATGGTGAATGTGTGCGCTGTGGTGCTCAAATTTCAAGCGAACGTCTGGCGACGCTGCCTGAAACGCCATTGTGTAAGGAATGTGCCGCAGCAATTTGATATGCTGAATGTGCCTTTTGGAGACCTTTGGCACATTTGGTTTGGGAGGAGACATAATGGCCGATTTAAAACAGCAGCTTGCGCAGCTCAAAGCTGAGATACTGAATGACGAATCAGGTATGCGCCACGCCCATGCGCCTGCGCTGGCGAAGTTGATTGACCAACTTGAAGAGCAGGGCAAGCCGGTTCCGGCGGATATCCGCAGTTTGCATGACGAACTGGTGAACGAGACCATCGAGGCGCAGTTCGACAATATGCCTGTTTGATCTCGGATATTGAGTGCCGCGGAAACCCGCGCTTGCGTCCGCGCTATTTCTTCGTACTAATCTGTAAATAGGATTTGGGTTGAACACGAGCGGGGACCAATTTGGCACCAGAAGTCCACCATGCACTTCATGATGGTGTGGCCGTTGTCACCTTGGACCGTCCGGTTGCGAACGCCCTTGCACCGTCTCTTCGCCATGCCTTACAGGACGCGATCGAAAAAACTATCGAAGATCCCGCAGTCGAGGCCATTGTTTTGCACGGGGCCGGTGCGGGGTTTTCGTCAGGCGTTGATATTTCCGAATATGACGGCCCCCTGTCCGATCCGTGGGTGTCAGACCTTTGCACCTTGATCGAGACCGCCCCCAAGCCGGTCGTGGCCTGCCTTCATGGTGCGACGCTTGGGGCGGGATTTGAACTGGCGCTTGCGGCCCATGCCCGCGTTGCCGGTGAAAATACGCGAGTGGCTTTGCCAGAAGTGACGCTTGGCCTGATCCCCGGCGGTGGTGCCACGCAGCGTTTGCCGCGTATCACAGGTGCGCAGGCGGCACTGGAATTCATGTTGTCGGGGCAGATTGTAAACGTGACCGATCCGCGTATCGCGCGGGTCTGCGACCGTTTGGTCGAGGGCGACCCCTTGCCCGTCGCACTTGATCTGGCCCGCGACTTGGCCAAGCGCGGCACATGGCGTCGGACCCGCGATTTTGAACGCGGGTTCTCTGATCCAGATGCGTATCAAAAGACAATCCGCACCGTCCAAACCCAATTGCCCAAGGGCGAGGGGCCAGAGATGGACCTGGTGCGATGCGTCCAAGCCGCGCCGCTGTTGCCTTTTGAACGGGGGCTGGAATTTGAGCAAGCCTTGTTTCAAGACCGCTTGAAAGCCCCGTCCGCCCGTGCACGCCGCCACCTCTATACCGCAGAAAAGCGGGCAGGCATTTGGCCTGAACTGGGGCAATCGCCCGCGCCGCGCATGTTGACCAAGGTTGCAATTCTTGGCGCGGGGCCGCTGGTGTCCGAGGTGATCGTGGCCTTGCTTGATGGCGGCAAGGAGGTGCTGCTTGCAGCCCCGACACCGCAAGCCGCCGAGAAAGTTCTGACACAAGTCGTGCGCATTTATCATGGCGCAGTGGCCCGCAAACGATTGCAGGTTACGCAACGCGATGAACGCCTGATGCGCTTGCGCCGATCCGAGCCGGGTCAGGCCATTGCCGAGGCTGATCTGGTGCTTGATACGGGCTTGGATATCGCGCCACAGGATTTGGGGCAGCGCGCCTCGGGGTCGGTCTGGGCGGTGATGGGCGATGGTCCGGGTGTCTCTGCGGCTTTGGCCAAAGGATCGCATGTGCCTGGCGTTTTGGCGGTTCGCTTTTGCCGGCCTGCGCACAGTATGCGCGCGGTCGAAGTGATCGTGCCGACCCCGTCTGATCCTGCGGCCGTCGCCAGTGTTGTGAAATTGACAAAGGATCTCGGGCGCATTGCTATCCGAACGACGGACGTGCCGGTTGGTGTGGGCGATGCATTGCGCGCTGTGTTTTATCACGCTGGACTGGCCTTGGCCTCGGCGGGGGTGTCGCCTTATGAAATTGATGACGCCGCCCGCGATCTTGGCTTTTTGCGGGGCCCATTTGAAATGATGGATGCCGAAGGCTTGGGCCGCGTCGCCGGGAAACTGGCCGAGATAGGCAAAGTCAACGCCATGCCAGACATGCCCCAGCACAGCTTATTGCAGACGCGCATCAAGGCAGGTGCGACTGGGCAAAATGCCGGGCAGGGCATCTATCTGTATCAGGCTGATGCCGCGCCCACGCCTATCCCGGAGGTGTTGTCGTGGTGCGAAGAGCAGGGTGATGAAAGCGGCTGGCCGGTATCGGATGTCGCGCCCGGCGCGGCGATCTTATCGGCGCTTACAAATATTGCTGCCGGTTTGATGGCTGCAAATGTTGTGCAGCGGCCCTCGGATATTGACGTGGTTGCCGTCAACGGGTTGGGCTTTGATCGACGCAAAGGCGGGCCTTTGCTACAAGCGGACCTGCAAGGAATGTTGCAGGTTCTCAAGGGGTTGCGCCGCTTAGAGGCTTTGCGCCCTGATATTTGGGCGCCACATCCCTTGATCGCGGATATGGTCAAGAACGGTCAGGGTTTCTTTGGACGGGCGGTATAGGTGTAACGGCCGTCGCGTTTTCTGGCGCAGGTCACGTCAACAGAATGCCGACAACCACCAGCATCAACCCAATGACCGACAGAAACAGCGCGCCGGTATTCAGCGGAACGACCTTGCGGATTTCTGCACGCAAAGTGTCGTCATCCAGTTCGGCCTTGCGCGCGCGCCAGACTTTGATGATGCACCAAACAAGGCCCGCAAGCCCAATCAGCGAAACAAGCGCCCCCAGCCAGATCAGCCATTCCATGTTCTGTCCCTTTCGCATTGCCCGACACCATGCTGCGCGTAGCCGAGGCGGCGATGAACTGCAACCTTGATGCTGGGTCCAGTTGCGCCTTGCAGGTGCCCCGCCGCGCGGGTAGGAGAAAACTCTCTAGCGATCGGAGGACGAAATGGACGAGTCAAACCCACAGTCGAGCTACCGTGTGACAGCGGATGAACTGCGCCAGTTCATCGAGCGGTTCGAGCGGCTGGAAGCCGAGAAAAAAGACATCGCCGATCAGCAAAAAGAGGTCATGGCCGAGGCCAAGGCGCGGGGCTACGATACCAAGGTCATGCGCAAGGTCATCGCCCTGCGGAAACGCGACCGCGACGATATCGCCGAAGAAGAGGCCGTGCTGGAAATGTACAAAGAAGCCCTTGGCATGAGCTGACCGGGAGAGCCGGTCAACATAGCGCGCTTACCTTAGGGTGTGATCAGGTTGACGAGTGGGATGTGCTGAATTTCGGCCAGATCATCATCGTAGACCGTGCTGAGATACTCTATAAATTCGTCTGTCCAGCCGGGCACGTCCAATTCTTCTTCGATGGCGCCCTCATCCGCGAACTTGTCCAAAAACGCCGCGATGACCCGGCGTTTTTGTGTTTCGTTCATGCCCGGATGGCTTTCCAGATAAGTTTGAAAACGCTTCATCCCGGTGTCGGTCATGATTTCGGACAATAGGCTGAACTCACCCTCGAACTGCGTGGTCGGGTCCAGCGCTGCAAGCTCGCGTATCACCTCGGCCCAGATCAGCGGCGTGTCTTCGTTGCACCAGACGGTGATTGGCAACTCTGGGCAGGATGTGCGGATGCGTCCGATCAATTCAGACCACCGAAATGCTGTTGGGTCGCTGCCGCGCAGAAACTCCGCAAAGGTTTTGAACGGCGTGTCCCGATAGATCGCCGGTAGAAATGTTGCTGGATTGCGGATGGCGATGAAGAGTTCCAGCTGATCTTGATGAAAGATTTGCCCAAGGGTTTTCAGCCGAAGGTTGGCCGCGCCATAAAACACGCCCGAAGACGCCGCCATTTTAGGGGTGCCGAACAGTCCGGGATTCGACAAGATGACCCGCTCAGTTGTGTCGTCTTCGAGGATCGAATCCAGCAACACATCGCGCGCGTCGGGCGACAGGCCACCATGCTGGGCTTCTTGCAACGTATCGCGGATCAGTTTGCGATAGGTCGAGGGATGCGGCACGGCAGTTCCAAGATCTGAAAGCATCGCGCTGTTGTCGCCAAGGCATTTGACCAGCCCATCATCGTCGGTCATGTGCGCGCCTGCGTGAAGAACGACTTGCATGCCTGTTGAGTTCCTTTGATTGGGTCGCGCTTAATATAAGCGTTTCGTCAGGTAGTTAAACCGCTTTTGGCGCGGCGCGGCAACAGCCCCCTGAAAGCCGCATCGTGCCACACAACCCTGCGTTACCAAGCACGAGCTGTGCCGATTGCGGGCCTTTGTGTGACATGATCGCAAGAGCATTTGAATGGTGCCCCCAGAGAGACTCGAACTCCCGACCTACTGATTACAAATCAGTTGCTCAATTTTGCTAAAAAATAAAGAAATTCTCGTTGATGCTTTGAATTAAGTGTTTTGTCCACCTCAGCCCTCCGCTATTCTCCGCCGAGAAACGCTAATTTGTCTCGCTGTTGGTCTCGCTGAAAATGCCTACAAAAATCGTCCCCTGCAAGATCGATCAAAGAACGATCGACAAATACACAAAAGAGCAGCGCATTTTGGGCGCCCGCATCACTTTGGCGGACCAAGTTTGCTCTGGGTTGAAACTGGCCATCAATAATCAGAGCGCAAGCTGGACCTATGCATACCGCAAGCGCGGTTATATGGACGGCGGTAAACGGCATCCACAACGCACAATGAAGCTAGGCGATCCTTCGACTATGTCGCCTTCTGAGGCGAGGCTGGCCGCTGAGCAAATCAAAGCAGCGGTGCGCTCTGGTAGGGATCCAGCAGTTGAAGAACGAAAAGCCACTGCCGCTCGCCAGCTTCAAGAGGCGCGGAAAAAGTCCAATTTGGCTTGGCTAACGACTTATAGCACCGAGCAGATGGCTGATGGGGCGACCAAGTATCAACGCGACGAAGTTCGAAACGTGAAGCTTGCGCTGGAGGAACTCGCAATATGCCAGTTTTATCCCGAGGAGATAACACCAAAGCACCTGCGCAACTTGGTTGACCTCCACCGCGATCGGCCTGCAACGGGACGCCAGAGGTTTGGGGCCTTTTCAAGGTTTTTGGATTATCTGCTGGATGAGGAAGTGATTGACGCAAATCCAGTGCTATCAGTCTCCAAACGTAGCCGGCCCAAGACTCCTCCCCCACGCAAGACGTACTATACACCGGAGCAGCTGGCGCAGCTTTGGC
>DATFJQ010000241.1:0-3872 GCA_035269125.1 Roseovarius sp. | reverse complement strand
AGCTTTGGCCCCGACCCGGACGAGGATAACGGCCGTGATCTGATCTTTGCCGGTGCCGGCAACGACACCGTGTTCGGCCAAGATGACGACGACACGATCTATGGTGGCGACGGCAATGATGTGCTTGACGGCGGTGTCGATGACGACCTGACCTTCGGCGAGGCTGGCGACGATACGATCATCGGCGGCCAGGGTGAAGACACGCTGTCTGGTGGTGCGGGATCGGATGTGTTCGAGATCGAGAGCCGCGAAGATGCCTTTGGCGATGTGATCGACGGTGGCACCGAGGATGGCGATGGCGATCCGGCGACCGACACTGAGTTCGATCAGCTTGACCTGACAGGGCTCGGCCGGTTTGAGATTGTCCAAAGCGACGGCGTCACACCGCTTGATTTGACGGCACCGAACGACCCTGATGGCAACAGCTTTACAGGCCAGGTCAACTTCCTTGACGCGAACGACAATGTCGAAGGTGCGCTGACATTCACTGAGATCGAGAATATCGTGCCTTGCTTTACACCCGGCACGGTGATCGCCACGCCCAAGGGTGAGCGTCTGGTTGAAGATCTGCAAATCGGAGACCGGATCATCACCCGCGACAACGGCATTCAGGAAATCCGTTGGTTGGGCCGCCGCGATCTGCAGGGCCGCGAATTGCTGCAGGCGCCGCATCTCAAGCCGGTGCTGATCCGCGCCGGATCGCTTGGACATGGTTTGCCGGAGGCCGATATGGTTGTCAGCCCGAACCACCGGATGCTGATCAACAATGACCGCACTGCGCTCTACTTCGAAGAGCGTGAGGTTCTGGCCTCGGCCAAGCACCTGACAGGGCTGGACGGTGTGGATGCGGTCGAGGCAAGCTCGGTCAGCTATATCCACTTCATGTTCGATCAGCACGAAGTGGTCTTGTCAAACGGCGCTTGGACAGAAAGCTTCCAGCCGGGTGAGCAGACCATGGACGGTATGGGCCAGTCGCAGCGCGACGAAATCTATGACCTGTTCCCGGAACTGCGCGATGCCGAAGGCTTGGGTGCCTATCAAGCCGCGCGACGGTCGCTCAAGAAACACGAAGCCAAATTGTTGGTGAAATAAGCAATGCAGCCGCCGATGCGCCCTTAAGGGCGCATCGGTCCCTTGGAAGCGGGGAGGGGGCTGTCCTGTTTTCAAATCGAGCAATCCCGGCCGTGTGCCGGGATTGTTTCGTTTCTGGATACAATTGGTGTCAGCGCCCAGTGCGGGCGCGCCACCGCGCCCAAGCTTCGGGCGTGTCCAAATCGGTGGTGGCCCGCCCCCCCGCCAAGGGCAGGGTCACGACATCCTCATGTCGCAAAAGATCACGCGCCCCCTGATCGCCATTCAGCTCTGCGATGGCTGAAAATAACCGTGCAGGGAAAATCACCGGATGGCCGAGGGCCCCGGTTTGATCCACGGCGCGGATCACCAGATCTGGCTTTTCCGCAGCCACCTGCATCAGCTTTTGCAGGTCGTCGCAGCCCAGGTCGGGCAGGTCGGCCAGTACGATCATCAAGGCATCAACCTCATGCGCCTGTGCCCAGGCGGCCCCTGCGCGCAAAGATGCGGCGATGCCTTCGCTTGCATCGGTGATGACCCGCACGGTCAACCTGTTCGATTGGCGCAAAACCTCGCGCCGTTTTTTTCCAGCTGCGCCGGGCGGCACGGTGACAAGCACATCACGGTGACAGGCCAAGGCCATATGCGCCTGCCGCAGCAACAACGGCAGGCCGTCCACCCGCTCTAGCAACTTGTCGCGCCCGCGCATGCGTGACGAGGCACCGGCGGCTGGAATCATGATCGCGATCTTGTGCATTCGGCCTCTGTTGCAATCAGGGGCGCTGCCCCTCTTGGCCGTTGGCCAATTCACCCCGGGATATTTCCAAACAAAAGAAGGCAAAGCCCCCGATTTCATTGTTCCCAAAATACTCCCGCCGGAGGCGTCCTGCCAGTGAAAACCAGCACGAGCCGCGCGCCCGTTGCCAAAGGCGGCCCGAGACGGCGGCCAAGGGCCGACGGCGAGACAGGCAGCGCGCGGGCGTGCCCGCGCTCCTTTGGATCAGCCCCGCATGCGTGCACCATCGGCATCAAACAGAGGTGTGGTGATCAGGCGGGCCGGGCGCATCTGGCCCAGAATTTCGATCTCGGCCTGCCGCCCGGCTTGAACCATCTGCGCAGGGATCAGGGCAAGGGCGATGGACGCCCCCGCATAATGCGAATAGCCCCCCGAGGTGCAAAAGCCCTGCACGGTGCCATCTATCCAGACCGGTTCATAGCCGTTCACATCGGTGTCGTCTGCGTCGATCTTGAAGGCCGCCAGCTTGCGGGCGGGGCCGGTGGCTCGTTCGGCCTGTGCCGCGGCGCGCCCGATGAAATCGGCGTCTTTGCGAAAGTCGATGAACCGATCCAGCCCGGTTTCCGCCGGGGTATAATCCGGCCCATAGTCCAGCAGCCACGCGCCAAAGAACTTGTCCAGCCTAAGCGACATCATCGCCCGCATCCCAAAGGGGCGCATGCCGTGGGGGTGCCCTTCGGTCCAGAGTGTGTCCCACAGGGCACGCTGTGCCATCGGATCGCAGTAAATTTCGAACCCCAGATCGCCGGTGAAGCTGACCCGTTGCACAAGACACTCGACCATGCCGATTGTCACATGGCGGACATCCAGAAACGTCATGTCCGACACCGGATCGCGGGTGCAAGCGGCCAGCACCTCGCGTGCCTTGGGGCCAGCGATCTGAAAGCCGGTCAGCCGGTCCGAGATATTGTCAACCGTCACGCCCTCGGCCTCGTTTTGCTGGAACCAACGCATGTGATAGGCCTGCGCGCCGTAGGAGCCCGTCAGTTGAAAGGTCGTGTCATTCAGACAGGACAGGGTGAAATCGCCGATAATCCGCCCCGCATGGGACAGCATCGGTGTCAGCGCCAGTCGCCCCGGTTTCGGAATGCGCCCGGCCATGATCCGATCCAGCCACGCACGGGCATTTGGCCCGGTCACAAGGTATTTGCCGAAATTCTGCACCTCGTTGATGCCCACGGCGTCGCGCACCGCCTTGACCTCGCGGGCGGTCGCGTGAAACGCGTTTGAGCGGCGAAAGCTGGGGGTTTCGTGGCGCGGTTCATCGCCTTCGGCAAAGTAGTTGGCCACCTCCAGCCCGTATTGATGCCCCCAGACCGCGCCCATTCGGTCAAACACGTCATACATGGGGGTTTGGCGGAAGGGGCGCGCGGCGGGCAGTTCCTCGTTCGGGTAGGCGACGGAAAACCGTTTTTGGTAATTCTCGATCACCTTGGGCCGGGTGTAGCCCGGCGTGATCCAGTCGCCATAGCGCGCCACATCCATAGCCGACACGTCGCGTTCGCATTCCCCGGCTGTCATCCATTGCGCCAGCATCAAGCCGACGCCGCCCCCTTGGGAAAAGCCCGCCATCACCGCGCAGGCCGACCAGTAGTTGCTCAGCCCCGGCACCGGTCCGACCAGAGGATTGCCATCGGGGGCAAAGGTGAACGGGCCGTGGATCACTGATTTCACGCCTGCGCGTTCCAGTGCCGGAAAGCGTTTATAGGCAAAGGTGATGCTGTCTTCTATCTTGTCGAAATCGTCGGGCAGAAGTTCATGCCCGAAGGTCCATGGCGTGCCGTTCACCGCCCATGGGCGGCAGGGTTGTTCGTAAAACCCGATGCACAGGCCGCGGCCTTCTTGCCGTAGATAGGATTCGCCGGCCGGGTCCATCACATGCGGATGCTCGCCACCTGCTGCGATGATCTGTGCGATTTCGGGCACCTCTTCTGTGACGATATACTGATGCTCCATCGGGTGCAGGGGCAGGTAGATGCCCGCCATCGCCGCCACCTCACGCGCC
>DATFJQ010000240.1:0-4519 GCA_035269125.1 Roseovarius sp. | reverse complement strand
CTATGGCACCAATGTCGTGGGCGGGGTCGTGCCCGGCAAGGGCGGCCAGACGGTCGAGGGCGTGCCGGTATTCGACACGGTCGAAGATGCGGTCAAGGCCACGGGCGCCGAGGCCAGCCTTGTGTTCGTGCCGCCGCCCTTTGCCGCCGACAGCATCATGGAGGCCGCAGATGGGGGTATACGTTACTGCGTCTGCATCACCGATGGCATCCCCGCGCAGGACATGATCCGCGTCAAACGCTATATGTACCGCTACCCCAAAGAGCGGCGCATGGTCCTGACCGGCCCCAACTGTGCCGGAACGATCAGTCCCGGCAAGGCGTTTTTGGGCATCATGCCCGGCCATATCTATCTGCCGGGCCATGTCGGGATCATTGGCCGCTCGGGCACTTTGGGCTACGAGGCCGCGGCGCAGCTGAAAGAGCATGGCATCGGGGTGTCCACCTCGGTTGGGATCGGTGGCGATCCGATCAATGGCTCGTCCTTCAAGGATATCCTGCAACGGTTCGAGGACGACGATGACACCCATTTGATCTGCATGATTGGTGAAATCGGCGGCCCGCAAGAGGCCGAGGCCGCGGAATATATCCGTGATCACATCACCAAACCCGTCATCGCCTATGTCGCGGGTCTGACAGCCCCCAAGGGGCGTACGATGGGCCATGCGGGCGCGATCATCTCGGCCTTTGGGGAAAGCGCGTCGGAAAAGGTGGAAATCCTGTCCGCCGCAGGCGTCACCGTGGCCCCGAACCCGGCGGTGATCGGCGACACCATCGCCAGCGTTCTGAAACGGGAGGCCGCATAATGTCTGCGCCGGTTGTCATGACCCACAAGCCCAAGGTTCTGGTAACGCGCCGTTGGCCTGCAACGGTCGAGGCGCGGCTGGCCGACAGGTTCGACGTGCAGTTCAACACGACTGACACACCGATGACCGGCGCAGAGTTTCAGGAGGCATTATCGCGATTTGACGCGATTTTGCCCACCGTCACCGACAAACTGGATGCCGAGGCGCTGAACGTGTCCGCCCCGCAAACCCGCCTTTTGGCGAATTACGGCGTGGGGTTCAGCCATATTGATGCCGATGCCGCGCGCGCCCATGGCATCACGGTGTCCAACACACCCGACGTGTTGTCGGACTGCACCGCCGATCTGGCGATGACCTTGATGCTGATGATCGCCCGCCGCGCGGGCGAGGGAGAGCGTGAATTGCGCGCCGGTAAATGGACCGGCTGGCGGCCCACGCATCTGGTTGGCACCAAGGTGTCGGGCAAGACGCTTGGCATCGTGGGCTTTGGCCGGATCGGGCAGGCCATGGCGCAGCGCGCGCATCACGGCTTTGGTATGAAGATCGTTGTGCAAAACCGCTCGGCCCTCGCGCAGGATGTGCTGGACCGCTTTGGCGCGACACAGGTTGCCAGCTTGGACGATCTGATGCCGCAATGCGATGTCCTGTCGCTGCATTGTCCGGGCGGTGACAGCAACCGACACCTGATTGATGGCCGCCGTTTGGCGCTGATGAAACCCGGCGCGTTCGTGATCAATACCGCACGCGGTGAAGTGGTGGATGAACAGGCTTTGGCGCAGGCGCTGAGCTTGGGCGATCTTGGCGGTGCAGGGCTGGATGTGTTCGACGGCGAGCCGAATATCGCCCCGGTTCTGATGTCTTGTGACAAGCTGGTGATGCTGCCGCATCTTGGCAGCGCCACCCGCGAAACCCGCGAGGCCATGGGCATGCGGGTGTTCGACAATCTCGTCGACTTTTTCGAAGGGCGCGCGCCGCGTGACAAGGTGTTGTGATGCCCGCCATTGCCGAAACCCAGACCCTGCCAGAGGCCACGGATTACGCGGCGCAGCTTTACCATAGAGTGCGCTCGGCGTGGCTGCGCATGTTGGAACGCCGCGCGCCCAATGTGGCCCGACAAGTGCTGCAAGGGGCTGTCGATTGGCCCGAGGCGGATTACGCCGACCACCTGCAAGCCGCGACAATCTGGTTCCACCTTCAACAAATCATGGACGAAAACATCGCCGTGCATGATGCGCGCCAGATTGAGCGTCACGGCACATTCAGCGATGTGCCCGACAGTTTTGCGCAGGTCTTGTCCGAGCCCGACCCCGAGGCGCGCAACGCGCTGCACCGTCTTGTTCAGCAGGGCCGGATTTCCGTTGGGCCAACCATCACCGCCCACCCGACCGAGGCCAAGCGCGTCTCGGTTATGGAAATTCACCGGCGCATTTACCGTCAACTTGTGCAGTTCGAAGCCGACCGCTGGACCCCGCAAGAATCCGCGCGCATGGACCGCCAATTGGAAATGGAAATTGACCTGCTGTGGCTGACCGGCGAATTGCGCATGGAACGCCCGTCGCTGGCGGCGGAAATCGACTGGGGCCTGCAATTTTATCGCACCAGCCTGATCAAGGCGGTGCCGCGCCTGTTCGAACGCTACCGCGCGGCGGTTCACGAGGCGTTCGGCCCAGAGTGCCCTGCGGAGGCTTGTCTCAAATTCCACTCGTGGATCGGCGGGGACCGTGACGGCAACCCCAATGTCACAACCGAGGTCACGCGCATGGCCTTGACCCAATCGCGCGAAATGATCTTGCACGAATACGCCTTAGCCCTGCGTGAGATCGTCAAACATCTGTGCCTGTCTGATAAGCTGGCGGAGCTTCCTGCCGATCACCGCGCGGCTTTGGACACCATCGTCGCGACCCGCAGCACTGATGCCCGCGCCTGCGCCGCCCGCAACCCGAACGAGATTTTCCGACAGGCCGCAACAGCCATTCTGCAAGCCGTTGAAGCCGACGCTTACCCGCATGTTCCGGCTTTCATCGCCGATCTTGAAACAGTCTGTGCCGCGCTTGCGGCGCTTGATGCGACATTGCTGGCCGATGGGCTGATCCGCCCGTTGATCTGGCAGGCCAGCGTTTTTGGCTTTCGCGCGCATACCTTGGATATTCGGCAAAATTCGGACGTGGTGACGCGGGCCTTGCAAGATGTCTGGTCGGCCAACGGCCCCGCCCCCGAGGCGTTTTCGCGGGATTGGTCCGCGCGGTTAAGGGCCGAGTTGGGGGGCGCCGATTTGCCCTATATCGATATGACCCGGCTTGGGCCTGACGCGTCAGAACTGCTTTCACTGCTGACATTGATGCGCGATGTCTTGTCGGGATCCGACCCCGAGGCAATCGGGCCGTTCATCCTGTCGATGACCCGGTCCGCCGACGATATTCTGGCGGTTTACCTGTTGGCGCGTTACGCCGGGTTCGGGGCGGAAAAGCTGGCCCTAAAGGTCGTGCCGCTGTTTGAAACCATCGAAGATCTGCACGCCGCGCCCCGCATTCTTGAAGACGTGCTTGAGGTGTCGGTGGCGGCGCGCAGCCTGCGCGACACCGACCAACAGATCGAGATCATGTTGGGCTATTCCGACAGCAACAAGGATGGTGGGTTTCTATGCGCCACCTGGACTTTGGATCGCGCGCAACGGGCGATCACGCGCAGCATCGGCAAAAAGGGGCTGACGCCTGCGTTCTTTCATGGCCGGGGTGGCTCGGTCAGTCGGGGTGGTGCGCCCACCGAACGCGCCATCGCCGCGCAACCCCGCGGCACCCTGAACGGACGCCTGCGCCTGACCGAACAAGGCGAGGTGGTGACGGCGAAATATGCAAACACCGGCACCGCTGCGACACAGCTTGAGGTGCTGGCGTCCTCGGTCCTGAAACACAGTGCGGTGCCCGAGATCGAGGCCGTGGACCCCGAGGCCGAGGATATCATGACCACGCTGTCAAGCCTTAGCCAGACGCGCTATCAATCGCTGATGCAACGGCCGGCGTTCATCGACTATTTCAACGAGGCCAGCCCGGTGAACGAACTGACCTTGCTCAAGATCGGATCGCGCCCGGCGCGCCGCTTCGGCGCGCAATCGCTGACCGATCTGCGCGCGATCCCTTGGGTGTTCGCCTGGAGCCAGAACCGCCACATGATCAGCAGCTGGTTCGGTTTTGGCGGCGCGGTGGAGGATTTCTGCGCGGTGCGGGGCGGGGCAGGTGCGCCGCAGCTGTCCGCCATGTTCGCCAAGGTGCCGCTGTTCCGGCTGATCGTGGATGAGATTGAAAAATCCCTTGTTCTGGCGCGTATGGATATCGCCGAAGACTACGCCGCGCTTGTCACCGACAGGGCCGGGGCCGAAGATGTCTTTGCCCGCGTCCAGGCTGAACATCAGCGCACCGCACAAGCAGTGCGGATGGTGACGGGCCAAGAGCTTGGCCAGCGTTTTCCCAATTTCATGGCCCGCACCCGGCGCAATGAAACCGCGCTGCGCGCGGCCCACAAAGCGCAGATCACATTGTTGAAAGACGTGCGCGCCGAGGCGGGCCAAGACAGCCGCATCCGATTGATGCAAACCATGAACTGTATTTCCGCCGGCCTTGGCTGGACGGGATAACCAAACACCACATCAAAACAGGGAGGGCAGGACATGAACGCACCGCCTCGGACCAACACATTTTTCACCGAATCCCTCGCGTC
>DATFJQ010000239.1:0-6437 GCA_035269125.1 Roseovarius sp. | reverse complement strand
AGCACCAGCGTCACCACCCCCACCAGAATAAAGGCCAGATAGGTCAGTGGCGTTTGTGAAAACAGCGCCGGGCCGATCAGGGGAATATCCGACAAAAGCGGAATTTCAAATGGTTGGAAGGCGTCGATCTTGGGCGGGCTTGTGACCTCGGGCAGGGCAAGGCGATAGGCGTAATAGGTCAGCGATGTGGCCAGCAATGTGACACCCAGCCCGACCACGTGTTGTGACAGGCCAAACGGCACGGTCAGCAGGCTGTGCACCAAGCCAAACAGCATCCCCACGGCCATGGCCACGGCCACGCCCATCCAAAGCCCGGTGCCGGAATAGACCGCCATCCAGCCCGCGAAAGCCCCGGCAACCATGATTCCCTCGATCCCGAGGTTCAGGATGCCCGCGCGTTCGCAGATCAATTCGCCCAAGGTCGCAAAGATCAGCGGGCTGGCGATGCGAATGGCCGCTGTCCAGAAGCTGGCCGAAAGCAGGATTTCAAGTATGTCCATTGGCCTACTCCCTCACCACGCGGAACCGGGTCAGCAAAATTGCCAGCACCATCAGCAAAAGCGCCGTGGCCAGCATGATATCGGCCAGATAGCTGGGCACGCTCGCGGCGCGGCTCATGCTGTCGGCGCCGACGAAAATACCGGCCACGAACAGCGCCGCCGCGACCACCGCCAGCGGATTGAGCAAGGCCAGCATCGCCACGATGATCCCGGTGTAGCCAAAGCCGGGGCTGAGATCGAGCGTCAGGTTCCCTTTAAGGCCCGCCACCTCGGAAAAGCCGGCAAGCGCGGCAAGGCCACCGGCCAAAAGCGCGGTTTTGATCAGCACGCGATTGACCGGAATCCCGGCAAAGCCCGCCGCCTCGCGATTCAGGCCCACGGCGCGCATTTCATAACCAAGCGTCGTGCGCCGTTCGATCACCCAAACCAGCGCCGCCGCGATTAGCGCAAGGCCAAAGCCCCAATGCAGGCGCAGACCTTCGACGATGCGGGGCAGGCGGGCCTCGGCGATCAGGCGCTCGGATTTCGGCCAGCCCATGCCCATCGGATCCTTGAGCGGCCCTTCCAAAAGCATCGAGATGAACAGCAGAAAGATGAAGTTGAACAGCAGTGTGGTCACCACCTCATCCACGCCGAAGCGCACCTTGAGCAGGGCTGGCACCAGCAAGACCAGCGCCCCGGCCAGCATCGACGAGATGGCAAGTGCGGGCAACAGGGCAAAAGCGCCCCATTGCAACATACCGGTGCCCAACACCACGGTGATCAACGCCCCGGCATATAGCTGTGCCTCGGCGCCAATGTTCCACAGCCGCGCACGAAAGGCCACGGCCACGGACAGCCCGGTAAAGATCAGCGGTGTGGCGCGGTTCAGCGTCTCCAGCAGTGCGAATTTCGACCCGAACGCGCCTTTGAGGATAAGCCCGAGCACGGAAAACGGATTCGCCCCAGCGGCCATGGCCAGTAGCGAGGCAACCACCACGGTTGACCCGATGGCGATGGCTGGCGGCAGGGTGGTGCGCCAGATCGACGGGTTGGCAACGGGTTCAAGACGCATGGGCGGTCTCCGCTTCAAAGCCATGTCCGGCCATCCAGACCCCCAGTTCGGCGGGCGATTTGCTGCCACGGGCAAACCCGGGCGACAGGCGGCCTTCGGAAATGACATGGATGACGTCGGACAGCGCCGTGATTTCGTCGAGGTCTTCGGAAATCAGCAACACAGCCGCGCCTCTGTCGCGCGCCGCCAAAAGCTGCGCGTGGACATAGTTCACCGCGCCGATGTCCAGCCCGCGCACCGGCTGATTGGCAAGGATGATGCGGGGGTTGGCCTCAAGCACGCGACCAAGGATCAGTTTTTGCATATTGCCGCCCGACAAAAGGCGGATGCGGGTGTCAGGGCCGGGGCACCGCACATCATAGGTGTCGATCACCTCGCGGGTGAACGTCTCGGCGCGGCGCCAGTGCATCCAGCCCGAGCGGCTGTAGGGCGGCCGGTTATAGGCCTCAAGGATCGCATTCTCGGTCAGGTCAAACTCGGCTATGGTGCCGGTTTTGTGCCGGTCTTCGGGAATGCGGGCGATCCCTGCTTGAACGGCTTCTCGCGGGGACCAGGTATTCAGGTGGGCCTCGTCCAGCTCCAATCGCCCGGTCGCGGGACCGATCAGCCCTCCGACCAGATCGGCCAGCGCGCCCTGACCATTGCCCGACACCCCGGCAAGGCCGATGACTTGCCCGGCGCGCAGCGACAGCGATACCCGCTTGAGGCCCGGCGCGCTGCCCCGGTCGGGTGTTGAAACCTCGTGCAGACGCATCAGCGTTTTGCCGGGCTGGCCGGGGGCCACGGTGGGGGCTTTGACCTCAGAGCCGACCATCAGTGAGGCCAGCGTTTCCTTGCTGACATCTGTAATCGGGCGTTCGGCCACCAGACGGCCATGCCGCAGGATCAGGACACGATCCGAAATCGCCATCACCTCGTGCAGTTTGTGGGAAATAAAGACCACCGACAGGCCCAGTTTGACCGCCTTGCGCAGCGTCGCAAACAGATCGTCGGTTTCCTGCGGGGTCAGAACCGCCGTCGGCTCATCCAGAATCAGGATGCGTGCATCACGATACAGAGCCTTGAGGATCTCGACCCGCTGGCGTTCGCCCACCGTCAGGCTGCCGACCTTGGCGTCGGGGTGAACCTGTAGACCGAAATCATCGGCCAGCTTTGCAAGTTTGTCCCGCGCTGCTGCGCGATCCAGTCGCAAAGACAGCAAGCCTTGCGTGCCAAGTGTCACGTTTTCCAAAACGGTCATGTTGTCGGCCAACGTGAAATGCTGGTGCACCATGCCCACACCGGCATCAAGCGCTGCACGGGGATTGCCCGGTGGCAATGGTTGGCCGAACACCTCGACCGTGCCCTCGTCGGCTGTGTATTGGCCGAAAAGGATATTCATAAGCGTGGTCTTGCCCGCGCCGTTCTCGCCCAACAGGGCGATCACCTCACCCTGCTGCACCGACAAGCTGATCGCGTCATTCGCGACCAGCTTGCCAAAGCGTTTGGTAATCGAGTCGAGGCGCAGGACGACCTGCGCCGCCGTCTTTGTATCTGTCATTTATGACGACTTGGGTTCTTCGTCATTGATCTCGACGGTGAACTCGCCAGATTTGATCTGTTCGCGCCGCTGGTTGACAAGGTCCATCGCCGCTTGCGGGACTTTGCCTTCAAAGGTGCCCAGCGGGGCCAGCGAACAGCCGCCTTCTTGCATGAACGAATAGACGCCATAATCGGCGGCGATGAAGGTGCCAGCCTGAACTTCGGCAATCGCCTTGTCCAATGTCGGCTCGAAATGCCAGATGGCCGAGGCGACAACCGTGTCGGGGTAATCGGCCTGTGTGTCGATCACGTTGCCGATGGCCAGAATGTCCTTTTCCTGCGCGGCATCCGACACGCCAAAGCGTTCAGCATACAGCATGTCAGCCCCGTTTTCGATCATGGCAAAGGCGGTTTCCTTGGCTTTGGGTGGATCGAACCAGCTGCCGATAAAGCTGACTTGGAAGGTGATGTCGGGGTTCATCTCGCGGGCGCCTGCGATGAAGGCATGCATCAGGCGATTCACCTCGGGGATCGGGAAGCCGCCGACCATGCCGATATTGCCGGTTTCGGTCATCGACCCGGCAATAATGCCTGTCAGATACGAGGCGTCCTGAATATAGTTGTCGAACACCGCGAAATTGGGCAGCGCGTCATCTTGTTTGAAGCTGGAGCCCATGAGGAACGCGATGTCAGGATATTCGGCAGCAACTTCGCGGGCCTCTTGTTCAACGGCGAACACCTCGCCGATGATCAGTTGATAGCCCTGTTCGGCATATTCACGCATCACGCGGGCGTAATCGGTGTTTGAGACGTTTTCCGAGAACACATACTCGATATCGCCGCGCTCTTGTGCCGTGCCCGCAGCCTTGTGAATGCGGCTGACCCATTGCTGTTCGACCGGCACAGTATAGATGCCCGCCACCTTCAGCGGTTCGGCGGCCCGCAATGCGCTGGGCGCGCCGGCGACCACTGCGACGGTCAGGGCCGTTGCGGCGGTTGTGCCAAGAAAGCGCCGACGTGTCAGGTTGTGGCGTTTGGTGATGTCTGAATGATCCATGGAATTGATCCCCCTGTTGGATGAGGCGCGCCTCGATTGTTTGACCAAATGGTAAACGCGAATTCGAGTTCTGCCAATAGACGGCAGCTGTTAAGCCAGAGTCCAGAGGTAAACGCTTATAAAATGTGCAAAACCATGCGGGCGCTCAAATCTAATGCGCTAAAATGTTTGGGGAGGGTGTGTAGAACGCGGTTTCAAGTGTCTGTGCTGCGCCGCGCCCGCAGTAAGCCGGGCAGACAGCCAACAACAACGCCGAGTCCATCTGCCCAAAAGTCAGCCCATTCGGCCGACCTTCCAAAGCCTGGCTGCACCAGTTCAATGACCCCGCCATAAAGCAAAGCGAGCGGCGCGCCCCATACCAGTGCGCGCGGCCAATGCCACGCCAGCGGCGCAATCAGCGCGGCAAAGGCTGTGGCGTGGCCAACCTTGTCAATATAAGGCATCGGCGGTCCGGGTGGTCCCGGTGGGCTGAGTGTGGCCCATGCGATCAGCCCTGCGATGGTCAGGGTCAGCGCCGTCGTAAATATCAGCGGCCGGTCAGGGGCAGAATTTTGAGGCACGGTAAGATGATCCTATGCGGCAGGTGTCGGGGCCGGGGGTATACCGCGTGCAGGCACGCTGAAACAGCGTTTTGCGCTGATAGCGATAACGAATTTGGCCACGCAGCATGGTTGGGCGGCGCGCGGCTAACGTCAAGGAATCGCGAAAAGGTGCAAAATTCATAACTTTTTCGATCAGTAAAAACCGCGCAATCGGTCGCACTTGGGGCAAGTATATGAATTCATGTGGTATTCATCCGTATACAATCGGTTTCCAGTAGCTTGCTAGGTGCGCAAGGCTCTGCTACACCGCGTTCAAATTTCGGTGTTTTAAAAATCTGAATGCCTGTCAACGCCCCCGGACGCATGGATCAACTATGCGTGGGAACCGGGGCCACAAAATCGGAAGGGTGGACGTGTCCGAACCAGCTTCGATCTCCTCCGGCATCGCCGAGCGCTATGCCACCGCCATTTTCGAGATTGCCAAAGAGAGCAACTCTGTGGCCAAGCTTGAATCCAACATCACCGATCTTGCCGCCGCTTTGGATGGCAGCGACCAGCTGCGCGATGCAATTGCATCGCCCGTTCTGTCGCGGGCCGAGCAGGGCAAGGTCATGGCCGCGTTGGCCAAGAAAATGAAATTACAGCCCGAAATGGCGAACGGTCTGGCCGTCATGGCGCAGAAACGGCGCCTGTTCGTGCTGCCGCATCTGCTGCGCCAGTTGGCCGAGATGATCGCCGACGACAAAGGCGAAGTGACCGCGAACGTGACCAGCGCCAAGGCGCTGACCAAAACGCAGTCCGACAAGCTGGCGAAGACGCTCAAGGCGCGCGTGGGCAAGGACGTCAAGATCAATGCGACCGTCGATGAAAGCCTCATTGGCGGTCTCGTCGTAAAGGTGGGCTCGAAGATGATCGATACCTCGATCCGCTCGCGCCTCAATTCCCTACAGAATGCAATGAAAGAGGTCGGATAAATGGGTATCCAAGCTGCAGAAATTTCTGCGATCCTGAAGGACCAGATCAAGAACTTCGGCCAAGAGGCCGAGGTGGCCGAAGTTGGCCGGGTTCTGTCGGTTGGTGACGGTATCGCCCGTGTGCACGGTCTGGACAATGTTCAGGCCGGCGAATTGGTGGAATTCCCCGGTGGTGTCATGGGCATGGCCCTGAACCTTGAAGCCGACAACGTCGGCATCGTGATCTTCGGGTCCGACCGCGAGATCAAGGAAGGCGACACCGTTAAGCGCACCAAGTCGATCGTGGACGTTCCGATTGGCGACGAATTGCTGGGCCGTGTTGTGGACGGTCTGGGCAACCCGCTGGACGGCAAGGGCCCGATCAAGACCAAAACCCGCGGTCTGGCCGATGTCAAAGCCCCCGGCATTATCCCGCGTAAATCGGTCCACGAGCCGATGGCGACCGGCCTGAAATCGGTTGATGCGATGATCCCGATTGGCCGTGGCCAGCGTGAGCTGATCATTGGTGACCGTCAGACTGGCAAGACCGCCGTGGCGCTGGACGCGATCCTGAACCAGAAGTCTTATAACGAGGCTGCTGGCGACGACGAAGGCAAGAAGCTTTACTGTGTTTACGTTGCTGTTGGTCAAAAGCGGTCGACCGTGGCACAGTTGGTGAAGAAGCTGGAAGAATCCGGCGCGATTGAATATTCGATCGTTGTCGCCGCGACAGCGTCGGACCCTGCGCCCATGCAGTTCCTTGCACCCTATGCCGCCACCGCCATGGCCGAGCATTTCCGCGACAATGGC
>DATFJQ010000238.1:0-10332 GCA_035269125.1 Roseovarius sp. | reverse complement strand
AACCGCGCGGCCTTCTTATGGTTAACGGCGCTGGCGGCCTGTGCCGATGTCGCAGCCTTCGATTTCTCCGTGGATGGCCCCGCCCAAGACTGCTACCAGATCCGGGCCAACATGGAAGCAGCCGATGCCGCCTATGCCGCCTGTCCCGGCTTGCGGCAAAGCTATGAAAAAATGTCGCGGCTTTGCGCCGAGGCGCGGCCGAACGTCATCCGCCCCGCGCAGGAGGCGGCGATGGAAGCCGCCATTATTGACCAACTCTGCGGGACGAAGTCCGCGATTAGCCCGCCTGTCACGGCGCGCGGTTACATGCCAACGGCCCCGGTGCCGATCTGGCTGCGCTTTGGCAACCCCGGCTCGGGCGCTGCGGCCAGCGGCGAGGAGGCCGATCCGGCCGCCCCACTGCCGAACGCCGCGCATACCAGCCGCAAACCGGGCCAACGCAAGGATCAGGATCAACAGAACCGCAAGGACAGTTTCATCATTCACCGGTTCGAATCGATCCTGTCCTGGGTTGAATCGATGAACATCAACCGCAGTGTCGATGATGACGACGACGAGAACGCCCAAAAGGCCGCCGACGACCAAGACCAGATCACCCTGTCGAAACAGGATCGCAAGGCCGCGACCCGCCTGCGCCTGCATTTGGACCTGTCGCCCGCAGATGCCGATCACGAGGCGCTTTCGGGCGAATATACCTATGCCGAGTGGAACCACCGCAGCCGCAGCTACATGCCCGGCCATTGCCGTGTGCTGGATGCGCCCGCGCGGCCCGGCGGCACGCCTTTCGTGCCCAATGCGCGGCGGATGCGCGAGGTGCGCCGGCAGTTCGAAGCGCTGCGCCCCCGCCGAATTCTGCAACCGCGGCAAGTGGATGGCTCTGAGCTTGATCTTGATGCCCTGCTGACCGCGCGTGCGGACCTTGCGGCGACGGGGCGCGGCTCGGACCGGATATGGCAATCGGCCCGGCAGACCGAGCGTGACCTGTCGGTGGCCTTCCTGATTGATACCTCACGTTCGACCGAGGCGGCGATCGGCGACACATCGGTGATCGAAGTTGCGCGCGAGGCCATGGCCGCGCTGGCAGGTGGCATCGACGCGGCGGGGGACCGCTTGGGCATCTGGGGGTTTTCATCCCTGCGTCGCGACCGCGTGTTCCTGACGCGCTGCAAGGACTTCGATGCGCCGATGTCGGCAGAGATCACCGCCAATATCGGCGCGCTTAGCCCCGGCCACTACACCCGCCTTGGGGCCGCAATTCGGCATGTCAGTGCGCAACTGGCCGAACAGCCCAGCGCGCGCAAACTGTTGATCGTGCTGACCGACGGCAAGCCTAACGACCTTGACCATTACGAAGGCCAACACGGCATCGAGGACAGCCACATGGCCGTGCGCGAGGCCCGCACTGCGGGGCTCAGCCTGCATGGCATCATCATCGACGAGGACGGGCAGGATTGGTTCGCGCGCATCTTCGGGCGTGGCGGTTTTACCCTTTTGCCCGATCCCGAACGTCTGACCCGGGCTTTGCCCGATATCTACCGCACCCTGACACAGGAGACCTGATATGCGCGGACTGATCCTTTCCCTTGCTACGCTTTGTGCATCGCCCGCCCTTGCAGAAGGCTTTGACCGGCCGATTCCACAGGCGCAGTCGGCTACGGCCGAATTCTGGTACGCCTTGGCCTGCATCGCCCTTGTCGCGTCTATGGTGGCGGTGCAGCGACTGGTATCGCGCCGATGACCCGGAAAGGGTGGTCCACCGGGCGCATCGCGCTGGCGCTCTACCCGTTCGGGGCCGGGGCGGCGGCGGTGAACGTCTTTTTCGCCTCGCTGATCTTCAGCTGGATCGGTGGGCCGATCGCCTCGACCGCTTGGTCGATCGGGCTGGGCTGTCTTATCGGGGCGCCTGCGACGTGGTATTTCGCCCGGCACATTCGCCACCTGATGGATGTGGCCGACGGCAAGGAGGCCCCATGAATATCGACATGCAAAACGGCCAGCCCACCATAGACGCGGCAGACCTTGCGGCACTCTTGAACCTGACGCCGGACGAGGTGCGCCAAAGGATGTGTGACGGGAAGATCACCAGCAAGCTGGAAATGGGCGAGGGCGAGGACGCGGGGAAAATGCGCCTCCACTTATTTCATCAAGACATCCGCCTGCGATTGACCTGTTCCCGTGAAGGAACCGTGCTCAAGACTTTGCGGGCCAAGACCGGAGCAAGATGATGGCACAGACAACGGCAGAGCAGATGCGAGCGTGGCAGGGGCCGGCGCTTTTCAGTTTTGGCTTCAGGCCCTTCTTTTTGTTCGGCGCGCTTTGGGTCGCGCTGGCGATGGTGCTTTGGCTTCCTGCGCTGTCGGGCACGATTTTACTACCGACGCGGATGGATCCGGTGTCATGGCATGCGCATGAATTCCTGTTCGGCTATCTGGGCGCGGTTCTGGCGGGTTTCCTGTTGACGGCAGTGCCCAATTGGACGGGCCGTTTGCCGATGGTGGGCTGGCCTCTGGCGGCGCTTTTTGCGCTATGGGTGGCCGGGCGCGTCGTGGTTCTGACCTCGGGCGTTATGCCCGCGGCGGTTGCCCCGATTGTGGATTTGGCGTTTCCGCTGGTTTTGGGAGGATTGATCCTGCGCGAAATCGTGGCGGGCCGGAACTGGCGCAACCTGATCGTGCTGGGCCTGCTGGCGGTGTTCACGCTGGCCAATGGTATTTTTCACGCCGAGGCCCTGAGCGGCAACTACGCCGCGCAGGGTTTTGGGCTACGACTTGGCCTTGCCACCGGCATCATGATGATCGCTGTGATCGGCGGGCGGATCATCCCGTCGTTCACCCGCAACTGGCTGGCCAAGGGAAATAACCCCGCGCGGCCCGCGTCGCCAATGCAACGCTTTGACAAGTTGGTGTTGGTGACCAGCATCGGTATTTTGCTTCTTTGGGTTTTGCGGCCCTTCGCGGCCCAGACCGGTGTGGCGTTGATCGCATTCGGTGGGTTGCACCTGATACGGCAGGCTCGCTGGACGCCACACCTGACAGGGCGCGAGCCCTTGGTATGGGTGCTTCACGCTGCCTATCTGTTTATCCCATTGGGCGCTCTAGGCCTTGGGGCCGATCAGATCATGGGCAATACGGGCACAGCCGGGGCGCAACACCTTTGGATGGCCGGCGCCATCGGTGCCATGACACTTGCCGTGATGACCCGCGCCAGCCTTGGACATACCGGGCATGCGCTGACCGCGAACCGGGCGACATTGGCCATTTACCTGTGTTTTTTCGGCTCGGTCGTGGCTCGGGTCTGGGCATCGGGTTACCCGCAGCTTATGCACCTGTCCGGGGCGCTATGGCTTGCGGCTTTTGCGGGCTTTGTGATTGCCTATGCACCATTACTCCTGCGACCCAAACCGGAGAGATAAGATGGGATGGTTCGGCTTCACCGCTGTATTCGCGGCCTTTTTTCTCACCCATTCAATCCCGGTTCGCCCGGCGGTGAAATCGCGCATCCTGAACAGGGTCGGTGCGCGAGGCTTTGCTATGGCCTATTCGGCCCTTTCGGTGGCGATGCTGACGCTGCTGATCTGGTCGGCGGGAAAGGCCCCCTATGTGCAACTTTGGCCGCAGATGGAATGGCATCGCCACACCGCGCATCTGGGCATGCTGGCGGTTTGCCTGATACTTGCGCTTGGTGTCGCGCGGCCAAATCCGTTTTCCTTTGGTGGGGCGCGAAACAACAGCTTTGATCGCACCCGGCCCGGCATTGTGCGCTGGACACGGCACCCGATCCTGCTTGCGCTTGCGCTCTGGGCGGGTGTGCACTTGCTGCCGAATGGTGACCTTGCGAATGTCATCCTGTTCGGCGTTCTGGGCGGTTTTGCAATCGCGGGCCGCGGCCTGATCGACCGGCGCAAGCGGCGTGTGTTGGGTGACACAGAGTGGAACGCCCTCGATACTGCGCGACGGACCGCGCCCTTCTTCCATGCCCCGCGCTTTTGGCCCGAACTCTGCATCCGGCTGCTGATCGGTCTCGCCGCTTTCGCTGGGCTGCTGTTGGCCCATCCCCACGTGATCGGAGTGCCAGCATTGTGACCTCGCGTTGAGGGAGAAAGTCGCGCTGACGAAAGGCTCTGCTTTTCGTATCGATAGTTTTGCTGAGGATTCTGAGGCATCCAAGGGAAAGATATCGAGGAACACGTGCGCGATTGAGGTCCATGCATGGGTGAATGAGGATGCAGCGAACGACCACGTTTCGGCGAACCTGCGTAAACACCTGCCTGCGGTCCGAGAAACCAGAACCTAAGAGGTCTGAGAATGCCCTCCCTGTCAGGCTTATTGCCCAATAACCGCCCTTTGTGAGTTGAAAGTTTGTCCTATGGCAAAGAGCCTTGCTGTGAGGTGTTTCATAAGGTGGTATGGAACATACAAAAGCACTCAAGGCACTTGGCCTTTTCGATACGCGCGTACCGCGCTACACATCATACCCCACCGCTGCGGCCTTCACGACCGAGACCGGCGCTGCCTTTCAGAGCCGCGCACTCGAAACGCTGGATCCGAACGACCCCGTATCGGTCTATATCCATATCCCCTTTTGCGAGCGGCTGTGCTGGTTCTGTGCCTGTCATACGCAAGGCACGAAGACTCTCGGTCCGGTGGAAAGCTATATAGAGACGCTTGAGGCGGAACTCGAGCTGGTGCGCACGAGGCTGCCGGACGGCTTGAAGATGGGTAACCTTCACTGGGGTGGCGGAACACCGACAATCTTGCCTCCGCAAATGATCCACCGCCTGTCCAAAGCGATACGCAGGGCATTTCCCCCCACTGATGCATTAGAGTTCTCGGTCGAGATCGACCCGACGATGGTGGATCGGGCCAAGATTGATGCCCTTGCCGCCGAAGGTGTGAACCGTGCGTCAATCGGCATTCAGGATTTCAATCCGGAGGTGCAAAACGCCATCGGCCGTCTGCAGCCTTTCGATGTCACACGCGCTTGTGTCAACGACCTGCGCGCGGCAGGCATCAGATCGCTCAACACTGATCTCGTCTATGGCCTGCCACATCAGAGCATCGAACGTATTGACGACACAGTCCAAAAAGTTCTGACCTTTGAACCGGATCGCGTTGCTCTCTTTGGATACGCGCATGTTCCATGGGTTTCCAAACGGCAGAAACTGATCGATGAAGACGCGCTTCCGGACGATCTGGCGCGCTACAACCTCGCCAAATATGCCGGGGAAAAATTTATCGCGGTCGGCATGACGGCCATCGGCATTGATCATTTTGCACGCCCCGGTGATGATCTTACGACAGCGCTCGAGACAGGCCGCTTGCGCCGTAATTTCCAAGGATACACGGCAGACTCGTGTCAGACCCTTATTGGACTTGGCGCATCGTCGATCTCCCGCTTCCCGGGGGGATACGTGCAGAACGCGCCTGCAACAGCCGCCTATAAACAACGGATTGCGCAGGGTGGTTTGCCCGGCACTCGTGGCTACCATATGAACCGGGAGGACCAGCTGCGCGCACGCGCGATCGAGCACCTGATGTGTACCTTCGCGCTGGATCTCGACGACCTGAGCCAAGAATTCGGGCCACGCGCCTGGAAACTTTTGCCGTGCTTGAAAGAGGTGGCAACAAACTTCTCGCCATTCGCGAAGTTAACGGGAAAGCGCATCGACATTCTGCCGGAAGGCCGATCCTTGACCCGAATTATCGCGTCGGCTTTTGATCAGCATGTGCCAGAGGGCGTCCGCTACTCACGCGCGTCCTAACGTGCTTGAAACGCAACCAAGCCGGTCCCTTCGCCCATGACTGCCAGTTGTCAAAGCGTGAGCAGCGGCCCCGCCATCAAGCATGGCGGCAGCAAGGGAATGGTGTGAAACTTCCTGTGTGCGGCATATGACTGCTTCCGAGGCCATGTATTCCATCAAAAAGAACGAATGAACTTTTCTCGGCGCATCGGGCCATCAATGTTTGGTCCAGCGAAGGTCCAATTTTTGCTCGCATCCCGATCAGTCAGGTTCCGGACGAGACCTCCAAGTAAATGTCCGCATCCGCGGTCGATCTGGGAGGCCATCGCTACTGCAGTGAATGACGGGCCTTCGCCATGGCTGTCGGACTGTTAAAAGCGGCCCAGAACTATCATTCGCACTTCGTAATCGTATTGTGCCCCCCATGAAACCCGGCATTTGCCGCAGGCATTTAGCCCTTTGCGGTTCCCCCGTTGCTTGCCATATGCACGGAGATTTTATTGACCTTTACGCGACTTGGCGGGTAATCGCTTAGGTCGCGTATCAGACCTTCTCTGGGTGGTAGACGCAGTCAGCCAGAGTACTGCGGTTGAGGTCTGCGATGAACGCAGCATTGGCATCGGCCAAACGACTTTTGAGTCGGCATTGCGGCAGCAAGGTGCAGGCGTTCGCGCCGGGCGCAAAGCATTCCACGATCGCCTGATCGGCTTCAAGTGCGGCGACGACGTCGCCCAGACGAATGTTCTCGGGTGAATCGGCCAAGGTCGCCCCGCCGCCTCCCCCGCGACGGGTTTCCAGGCAACCTGCCGCGGCAAGGGCCGATATCACCTTGGCCAAGTGATTTCGGGAGATGCGGAACTCTTCCGCCAACTCCGCCGTGGTGAAGGCCCGGCTTGGCTCGCCGGCCATGCGCATTAAAACGCGCAGGCCGTAGTCGGTGAAGGAGGTGAGGCGCATGGTCGCAGTCCTGATTTGGTAATTGAGATGCGTATTAGGGTGGTGGTATGCGCAATTTAGATACCAATTTGTTGCAGTCGGCGCAAGGCGCGGGCGGCACGTCTGCAACTGGGCCTGCGATGAACAACCATACCGAAGCGGGTATCCCAAGCGATACCGGCGCGTTGACCGACCCTATAAGCATCCGCTTCCACGCTGGACACCGGCGCGAGCTGGCTGAACTGACCGCACTCGCCCGAAGGGTCGAAAAGGCCCATCCCGCAGACATCGACACGCCGCAGGGTTTGACGCAGGCGGTGGAGGCGCTGACCACTGAGTTGGAGGCGCACATGCGCGCCGAAGAAGACGCCATCTTTGCCGCGCGCCGCTTGGGAACGGTTCGGGAAGCGGTGGTGTCGACCCCGCACTATCGCAAGGACCACGACGGTCAAGAGGCTGCGATGAACCGGATTGCGGCGAACACACACGTTTTCTGCTTGTCCCACAACGCCTGCGCAATCTCGCGGAATCTATATCCCAGGCTGGGCAAACTCGCTGAGGTTTTCGATGAACATAAGTATCTGGCGGACGGTGTGCTGTTTCGACGGCTCGCAACGCAGGCATAATTAGGCCAGTTCTGAGCGCGCAACGAAAGGAACAATCATGAGTATGAGCAGCGAAACGCCCCTCGCGCGCAGACCCGGAGAAGGTGTCGTGGCGCGGCTGTCCTGCCTTGCAGTGCAGCCGATCCTGACGCGGATCGTTCGCCGGATCGCGGCGCGGCATCCGTCGCTCTTTGATAGGCTCGGGCCGCATCATGCGACCGACTTCTTGATCGACCCGCAGGAGCTGCCCTTTGCTCTTCATCTTCGTCCGGATCCGCAGGCACTTCTGCTTCGCGCCGTTCCTCGCGACGCCGCACCTGACGCGGGGGCCGTGATCCGGGGGCGATTTCTTCTTCTACTGGAACTGATTGACGCCGAACAAGACGGCGACGCGGCCTTCTTCTCACGCGATCTGGAGGTGAGTGGCGAGACCGAGGCGGTTGTGCGACTGCGCAATGCGCTCGATGACATGGACGGCTCGCTGGCTGAAGAAACGGCGGCGATGTTCGGACCAACAGGCCGCGCAATCCTGACACGTCTCCGGCGGACCTATCTTGGCGAAACGGAAACAAGAGAGAACACATGAGCCTTGCTGAACTGATCTGCCCTGCCGGGACGCCCGCTGCCTTGCGGACCGCCGTGGATGCCGGTGCTGACGCTGTTTATTGCGGCTTTCAGGATGCCACCAACGCGCGCAATTTTCCGGGGCTGAACTTCACGCCCGACGAACTGGCCGCATCCGTGGCCTACGCCCATGAACGCGGCACCAAGGTGCTGCTGGCGCTCAATACCTACCCCCCTGCGGGCAAGGTGGATCTCTGGCGAGAGGCTGCCGACACCGGCGCCCGGCTTGGCGTCGACGCCTTCATCGTCGCGGATATGGGCGTGGCCGACTACATCGCCCGCACGCATCCGCAGGTCCGATTGCACCTGTCGGTACAGGCCGCCGCTTCCAGCCCCGAGGCGATCCGCTACTATTGCGAAAACTTCAGCGTCAAACGGGTTGTCCTGCCGCGCATCCTGACGGTCCCCGAGATCCGCCAGATCCGCAAGGAGATCCCCTGTGAGATCGAGACCTTCATTTTTGGCAATCACGGCCTGATGGTCGAAGGGCGATGCAGCCTGACCAACTACCTCACAGGTCAATCGACCAACATGGATGGTGTCTGTTCGCCTGCATCGGATGTGGACTACCTGCGTGAGCCAGACGGGTCGATGTGCTCGCAGCTCGCCGGCTTCACCATCGATCGGTTTGGTCCGGAGGAAAAGGCCGGCTACCCCACCATCTGCAAGGGCCGCTACACCGCCCCCCATCGACCCGACGGCTACTACGCCTTCGAGGAGCCGGTGAGTCTGAACCTCTCACGCCTTCTGCCTGAGTTGATTGATGCCGGGGTCCATGCCTTCAAGATCGAGGGGCGGCAGCGGTCGAAAAGCTATGTGAGGGGCGTGGTGTGCGCCTTCCGCGAAGCCGTGGACGACATACGCGCTGGACGTCAGCCCAATATGGCCAATCTCATTGCCCTGACAGAAGGGCAGAAGCAGACCCAGGGCGCGTTTGAGACAAAGAAATGGCGGTGAACGATATGACAAAACTGACACTTGGCCCAATCGCATATCACTGGTCCGCCGACGACCGCCGCGATTTTTACGCGCGGATTGCCGATGAATGCCCAGTCGACGAGGTCTACTTGGGAGAGGTGATTTGCTCCAAGCGCGCGCCCTTCCACGAGGCCGACCTGCCCGCCACCATCGACCGGCTGGAACGCGCGGGCAAGCGGGTGATCTTGTCCACGCTTGCTGAGGTCATGCTGAAGCGCGAACGCAAGGCGACCGAGGATCTGGCCGCGATGGACGCCCCGGAGATCGAGATCAACAATGCCGCGGGCCTTTTCGCGCGGGGCCAACGCCCACATCGCATCGGCCCCTTCATGAACGCCTACAACGAGGCAACGATCAGATGGATGGCCGCAAAGGGCGCGACGCATGTCTGCCTGCCTTCCGAGATGCCGGCGTCGGCTATCGCCATCGCAGCGCAAGCCGCTCGCGATCTTGGGCTCGGCGTCGAAGTGCAAGTCTTCGGCCGCGCCTCGCTCGCTGTCTCGGCGCGCTGCTACCATGCCCGCGCCCATGGCCGAACCAAGGACAACTGCCAATTCGTTTGCGAAACGGATCCTGACGGAATGCCGCTGCGCACCCGTGATGACCGGCCGATCCTGCGGGTAAACGGCATCCAGACCATGTCTGAAAGCTACTTGGATCTTCTACCGGAAACCCCGCAGCTTGTGGCCGATGGTATCAGTCACCTGCGCCTGATGCCGCAGGCAGTGGATATGGTTGCCGTGGCCCAGACCTTTCGCAACGCCTTGGAGCAGCGCGAGCCACTGGCAAAGGCCGACACGCGCCTCGCCGCCCTGTGCGGGGACGCAGGGCTCAGCAACGGCTTCTACCACGGTGAGGCAGGCTATCGCAGAATTTCCATGAAAGCGACGGCCTGACACCGAAGCCGACGTTGCAAGACAATCTCAGCGAAAGTCTGGATTCCGCCCGATCTGCAAGTGGTGCCTTCCGATGCAGGTGCAGAACTTTGAATCGCCCCGGGTTTGTCGGAGACCATCAACTTAAGTAAGGATGGTGGTTATGACGAAAAGCAAAATGGCAAATCGCTACTCGCCTGAGGTCCGCGCACGTGCGGTCCGGATGGTGTTCGAGCATCAGGGCTCCTATGAGACGCAGGCGGGCGCGATCGCGGCCATTGCACCCAAGATTGGCTGTATTCCCCAGACCCTGCGCGATGGCGTGACCACCGAGGAACGAGACCGGAGTGAGCCATTGAAGGCGCTATTGGTTCAAGCCCAATGGCGAACGCCCTGGAACGTGAGGTTCGCGAGCTTCGCCAGACGAATAAAATTCTCCGCAAGGCGTCAGCTTATTTTGCCCAGGTGGAACCCGACCGCCCACTGAAGCGATGATCGCTTTTATTGAAGATCAGCGCATTGTTTACGGCGTCGAGGCAATCTGCAGGGTGAGCGGGTGAACGCCACTGGTCCG
>DATFJQ010000237.1:0-4352 GCA_035269125.1 Roseovarius sp. | reverse complement strand
AGGATCGTTTCAACATTTCGTGTTTTCCTGTGGCGTTTGCGCCCGCCGCAATTATGCTGCGCACGCATAATATATGGAGGGTATAGATATGAGTGTCGCGGGAAAGACGGCGATTATCACCGGGTCGTCCTCGGGTATCGGCCTTGGTATTGCCGAGGAAATGGCGAAAGCGGGCATGAACGTTGTTCTGAATTCGTTCACCGATTCGGAGGAGGACCACGCCTTGGCCGCACGAATCGGCCAAGACCACGGTGTGATGGCACGCTATATCAAGGCGGATATGTCAAAGGCCGAAGAATGCCGCGCCTTGATCACCCAAGCCGGGGCTTGCGATGTTTTGGTCAACAATGCGGGCATTCAGCATGTCGCCGGAATCGAAGAGTTTCCCACGGACAAATGGGATGCAATCATTGCGATAAACCTAAGTTCAGCGTTTCATACCACGGCTGCCGCCCTGCCAATGATGCGCAAGGCGGGGTGGGGCCGGGTGATCAATGTGGCCAGCGCCCACGGCCTGACCGCAAGCCCCTATAAATCGGCCTATGTGGCGGCCAAGCATGGGGTTGTGGGACTGACCAAGGTTACCGCGCTTGAAACCGCGCAGGAACCGATCACCGCCAACGCGATTTGCCCGGGCTACGTTCTGACCCCGCTGGTCGAGGCGCAAATTCCCGACACGATGAAAGAATACGACATGTCGCGCGAGGATGTGATCAAGAACATCATGTTGCAGCGCCAGCCCTCCAAGGAGTTTGCCACCGTGGAACAGTTGGGCGGCACCGCGTTGTATTTGTGTTCGGATGCAGCGAGGCAGGTGACGGGTACGACGATCAGTGTCGATGGCGGCTGGACGGCATTGTAATCTTTGGACCGGATCGCAGGCGCAATCCGAGTTGTGATTTTTGGATCGGATCGCTGGTGCGATCCGACCGGGGCGAGGGGCGCTGCCCCTCGCGCTCCCCGGAGTATTTTTAGAACAATGAATTGGGGTTTGTGGTGAGTAAGAAAAAGCGGATTAATCTGGCCTTGCAGGGCGGCGGCGCGCATGGTGCGTTTACGTGGGGTGTGCTGGACAGGTTGCTGGCCGATGATGAGATCGAAATCGCCGGGATTTCGGGCACCTCGGCCGGGGCTTTGAACGGGGCCGCGTTGAAAGCGGGATTGATCGAAGGTGGGCGTGATGGCGCGCGGGCCAATCTGGACTGGCTGTGGGGCCAGATGGGAGCGGTGCAGGACATGCGGATGCCGGCATGGATGGCTGCGGGCTTTCCTGCGCCGGGGCTGGTCAGTGCTGCGTTGGAGGCCTCGGCCCCGTTCATGGCGGCGGATGCGTTTAGTCGAGCAGTCTCACCTTATGCTTATGGACTGTTTTACCAAAACCCGCTGGCGCGGATCGTGCGTCAGTTTCATTATGATACGGTGTGTGCGAATACGGGCCCGAAGTTTTTCGTCGGCGCAACCAATGTGCATAACGGAAAAATCCGGGTATTTACCGGGGATGAGATTTCAACCGATGCCTTGTTAGCGTCGGCCTGTTTGCCGACGCTGTTTCAGGCGGTTGAGATTGACGGCGCGCATTACTGGGATGGCGGCTATACCGGCAACCCGGCGCTGTTTCCGCTGTTCGAGGCAGATTTGCCCGAAGATATCGTAGTGGTGAACATCAACCCGTTGGAGCGTGCCGAGGTGCCCAAAAGCGCGCAGGACATCCAGAACCGGATCAACGAGATCAGTTTTAACTCATCGCTGTTGCGCGAATTGCGCGCCATTCATTTCGTGCAGCGGCTGTTGGCGGATGGCAGCCTGACCTCTGGCACAATGAAGCGGGTGCATCTGCATATGATCGCCGATGACGCGCTGATGGGCGATTTATCAGTGGCCAGCAAAATGGTGCCGACGCCCTATTTGCTGCATAAACTGTTTGATGCGGGCCATTCGGCGGCAGAGACGTTTTTGAGCGAGCACCGCGCAGCACTGAATGCGCACAGTTCGGTGGACATGGCGGCGATGTTCAACTGACGGGTGCGGGCCGCGCTTAGGCGCGTGGTTTGATGCGGCCCGGCTCATCAGCTTCCAGATAAGCCTCTTCCTCGGGGGTGAGGTTGACCTTGTCAAAGCCGGTGATCATCGGCTTGACGTGTTCGCGGAAGGAATGGCCAACGGTCAGCAGATAGACATGCGCCACCACAAAGGCTCCGATGGCATAGGCCGCGAGCAGGTGGATGTTGGACACCAAGCCGCCCAACTGGGCCGCGTTTGGCACGTCTTCCCAAAGGTTCCAGCCAAGTGCCAGCAACCCGCTGATCCAGACCGCCGGAAACAGGATGATCTTGAGGGCCAGATAAGTGATCGCCTGAAGCGGATTGTGCTTGCGCCAATAGGCCTTGCGATAGGGGTGCGGCTCACCCTTGAAAATTCCCCAGATATAAAATCGAGCGACGCGCAGCAGCCCGTCGCGGGTGGGCACGTAGTGTTTCCATGTGCCGGTGGTCAGGTGCCAGAAGATCGCGAAAATCCACAGCACAATCAGCGCCAGCGCCGCCACGATATGCAGCATGGTCGCGGGGCCGAACGGGATCAGCGCATGCAAACCGTTCAGCGCCAGCCCGGTGACCAGCAGCACCATGATCAGCACCATTTGCGACCAGTGCCAGAAGCGTTCAAACCGGGGGTAGACCTTGACGTAACGCTCAGTCATGGGAAGCTCCGTTTTTCGAGGGGCGCAAGATGCGGATGGCGGCGTGGATCACGACCCCGCCCAGGGCGGCCAGCAGCATCGCCAGCCCAAGGAGACCTGCAGTGTTGAACGGCGTTGTGCCGGGCATGTTGACACCGGTGATCCCGGCCATGCGGCCATCCTTGGCGTGGCAACTTTCACAGCTTACCGCGTCTTCTGCGGGGGCGACCATGTGGGTGATTGGCCAAAACATATGCGTGTCGACAAAGCCGAACTCGCCCGAATAATCCTCGCCCGCGGCTTTCATGCCCGCGTCGATGGCCTTGGCCCAATCGAAGTTGGTCCACAGCGCAGTGCCGGTGTCGGGGCCCCAGACATGGGTATAGACCAATTCGTTCGTCACGCTGTCATAGGGCTGACGGCCTTCCATGCGCTTGAACGGCCAGATGCGGTTTCCTGCCGCGTCGGGGGTGCCGTGGATCGGGTTGATCTCGACCGTTTGGGCCGGGTCAATCTTGAGGTCGCCAGTGGTATATTCGACCACGCCGTTGAACCACGCGTAATAGGGCTCGACATCTTCGCCCCATTCGAAATCACCCTTGGTCGATAGGTAGGTATGGCGATGATCGCCGTCGGATTCCAGATAATCCGAGATCGAAAGAGCGCGGCCCTCTTCATCAAGCTTGCCGGCGGTCGACCAATCCCAGACGGTTTTGGTGGCCACCCCGCCGCGCGCGAATGCGGGGATATGGCAGGTTTGGCAGGCCAGCGTATCGGTATGATCGTTCAGTTTGGTGCCCTTCAACCCGCCCGGGTGCGGGGTGTTGCCGTGACAGCTTTCGCAGGTGGCGGCGCCGCGGGCCTCGCCGGGTTTGCCGGTGCCATGCGGGTCGGTGGCCTGCATAAGATAGCGTGATCCGGCCCACTCGTGCTGGTCGGCGACATGGCAGGTGGAGCAGGTAAAGTTCTGCCCGTCAGGGGACATATGAACGTCGGTGGCCAGCGAGGGTTGGTAAAGCGCCGACGACAGATCACCGTGTTTCACGTTATCGCCACCGCCGCCGTAGAAATGGCAGTTGCCGCACGTATCCCGCCCCGGCGGACCGACGCTGCGTGCGGCCTTGCCCAGATCGACCGCCCAAGATTTTGCACCAGTGATGGTTTTGGAGTTGTCTGGGACAGGTGCCAGCGGCGGGTGGCCCGCGCCGGTTGAGGTTTTGGTGTATTGGCCGGAACGGTCGTGACAGACCAGACAATCCGGCGTGGCCTGTGCCTGGGCCGAGCTTTGCTGCATATCTTCCCAGCCATAGCCGGCGTGACAGGAGGTGCAGCGCGGCTCATTGCCCGCGACCGAACCGCAAAACGAATTGATGACGTTGCGCTTGCCCAGCTTCTGTCCAGTTTCGGGATGGTCGAATTCCCACTTGAAGTGGATGGAGTGCATAACCTGATCGTCGGCTTCGGTATGGCAGGACATGCAGGCTTCGGTCACTTCGGGGCCGGATTTGAAGTCTTTTTGCAGGATTTCAAATTTCGAATGATCCGCCGTGCTGTCTGATCCGGGCAGGGCAGGGGCATCGCCTTGTTGAGCAAGGGCGGCGCCCGAAAAGGTCAGCGCCATGGCAAAAGCTGTCGGCAAGAGGCGAATCATAAGCGCACTCCGGGCGTTGGGAAA
>DATFJQ010000236.1:0-2493 GCA_035269125.1 Roseovarius sp. | reverse complement strand
CAACTGTTCAGCGGCATCGGATCTGACCCCACAGGCGGCGGCGTGGCCTATTGGGCCCATGCCGGGGGCTTTGTGATCGGGCTGATCCTGACCGTGCCGGTCTTTCTCAAACGCGGCGGCCCCATCTTTTGGACCCGCACCGACGGACACCCACCACACGCCCCTGCAAAATACCAGTTCCGGCGCAGCGACATCCCCCGGGTGCGCCGCCACAAATAGGCCCGCCACTTCTTCTGTTCAAAAATATCCCAGGGGGTTTGGGGGACAGCGTCCCCCAAGGCCTGCGTGGCCTGAACGCAACCCAACCTGCGCGCCCGCGGCGCACATTCGGATCACGCGCTGCGGATCACCTTGGTGAACTTGTCGAAAATCGTCTCATTGGCACAAATCACTTCGCCGCTGTCCAGAATGTCACCACCCTCGCTCAGGGCTTCGATAAAACCACCGGCCTCTTGCACGATGATGATGCCGGCGGCCAGATCCCAGGCGTTCAGCCGCCGCTCCCAGAACCCGTCATAGCGGCCAGCGGCCACATAGGCCATGTCCAGCGCCGCCGAACCCCAGCGGCGCACACCGGCGCAGGCGGGCATCAGCCGCGCAAGATCCTGCAATGTCGCGGGCAGGTCCGAGCGGCCGCCAAATGGCACGCCTGTGGCAAAGATCGCCTCGATCATGCGGCCCCGGCCCGACACGCGCAGGCGGCTTTCGTTAAGCCACGCGCCCTCGCCTTTTTCGGCAAAGAACATCTCGTCCTTGGCAGCGTCATAAATCACGCCGGCCACGATCTTGCCCTTGTGCTCCAACGCGATGGAAATCGCCCAATGCGGCAGGCCGTGCAGGAAATTGGTGGTCCCATCCAGCGGATCGACGATCCAGCGGCGCGTCGGGTCTTCGCCATCTTCGGCGCCGCCTTCTTCGGCCAGCCAGCCATAGGTCGGGCGCGCGCCGCGCAACTCGTCCTTGAGGATCTGTTCAGCGGCCAGATCGGCGCGGCTGACAAAATCGCCCGCGCCTTTCATCGACACCTGAAGCTGTTCGACCTCGCGGAAATCCTTGACCAGCGACCGGCCCGCCTTGCGCGCGGCTTTGATCATGATGTTGAGGTTGGCACTGCCCGGCATCGCATCGGCTCCTTTGCGTTCAAGCCGCGCGTATACGCGCCCGGCGCGCGCCTTACAAGGGGCCTTACCCGGCCAGTTCGCCACGTTGCAGGCGCACCGGAATTTCGCGGGCCAGCCGGATCAGATGGGCGACAAACGGCTTGTCGGCGTCATCATCGCGGATCGCGGCATAAAGCCGTTTGGTCAGGCCTTTTTCAGTGATCGGGCGGGTCACGTAATCGCTGCTGGTTCTGACCTCGCGGACCACCCAGTCAGGCAGCACCGCAACACCACGGTTCGACGCCACCAGCAACAGAATCACCGCCGTCAACTCCACTTGGCGGATGCTGCGCGGCTCAACCTTGGCCGGGGTCAAAAGCTCGGTGAACACATCCAAGCGCGACCGGTCCACGGGATAGGTGATCAGCGTCTCACCCCGGAAATCCTCGGCCTCGACATAGGGCTTTTGCGCCAGCGGGTGCTGCGAGGAGGCCACAAAGACCGGCTCGTAATCAAACAGCGGCTTGAACTGGATGCCCGGCAAATCCTCGGGGTCGGACGACACCACCAGATCGACCTCTTCCTTGCGCAGGGCGGGCAGCGCATCAAAGGCCAGACCGGGGCGGATATCCACATCCACCTCGGGCCATGCTTTGCGAAACCGTTCCAGCACGGGAAACAACCAGTCGAAACAGGCGTGGCATTCAATGGCGATATGCATCCGCCCTGCGCTGCCCTGTCGCAGGCCGCCAAACTCGCCCTCCAGCGCCTCGATCTCGGGCAGAACTTTTTCAGCCACGCGCAGCAGGCGCTGCCCCGCTGCCGACAATTTCAACGGCTTGGAGCGGCGCACGAAAAGTTCGACCCCGGCCTGATCCTCCAACCCTTTGATTTGATGGCTCAATGCCGACTGCGTGATGTGCAAAAGATCGGCCGCACGGGCGATTCCCCCGGCCTGATGAATGGCCCGGATCGTTCGCAGGTGCCGCAATTCGATATGCATATATTAGCGCGCCTCACATAAACCATGAATTTTATGAAGTTGTCTCACAATGCTGCACCTGCGACAAGAGTTCGACGCAGATTTTCCGCAGGATGACCGCCATGAAAACGCCAAATATTTCGTTTGAATTCTTTCCGCCCAAATCGTTGGAAGCCTCGTTTCGGCTTTGGGACACGATTCACACGCTGGCCCCGCTGGGGCCGCGCTTCGTGTCGGTCACCTATGGCGCGGGCGGCACCACGCGCGAGCTGACCCGCGAGGCGGTGGGCACCCTGCACAACGCCACGGGCCTGAATGTGGCGGCGCATCTGACCTGCGTCGAGGCCACGCGCGCGGAAACGCTGGCCATTGCAGACAGCTTCCATCAGGCCGGCGTAAGCGAGATCGTCG
>DATFJQ010000235.1:0-15443 GCA_035269125.1 Roseovarius sp. | reverse complement strand
ACCCTTTGCGGTCGACGATACCGGCCTGTTCACCCCCGAAGATACACCGCTGGATATCGACCCGGCCACGCTGCTGGCCAATGACTTTGACCCTGATGGGGATGAAATCAGCTTGGTCAATGTCTATTACGCCACCGAAATCGACATTCTGGGCATCGAAACCATCCTGACGCGGGGCGCCCCGCTTGAGCGGTTGGACAACGGCCACTTCCGCTATCAGCCGCTCGCCAATGATTTCGGGGAAGCCAAGCTGATCTATGAAATCACCGATGGGTCGGGCTTCCTGACCGAAGCGGTGGTGACCATCGATCTGTTGCCGATGCCGGATGATCCGGTCGCCCGCGATGACAGTTATAGCGGTAGCGAAGACGTGCCGGTGGTTCTGCTGATCACCGATGTGATGGCCAATGATTTCGATGTCGACCTCGAAGCTCTGGCCTTTGAGGGTGTGGCAAACCTTGATAGCGTCTCGGTTGAATTTGATGGCGCGGGCCGCTTGATTGTGACACCCGATGCGGATTTCAACGGGAATGCGGGCTTTGATTACACGATCCGCGATGCGTCTGGCGTAACCGACACTGCGCGCGTCAGTATTCGTTTCGAGGCCGTAAATGATGCGCCTGTCATTGGCGATTTCACCTTGTCCGGCACGGAAGATAGGGCTTTTGCCGCAACGCTTGATCCGGCGCTGTTTACGGATGTCGATGGCGATGTCGTCACCGTGGGCGTGCGGGGCGCGGGCGATACACCGCTGCCAGAATGGCTGGATTGGGATGCCGCAACGAAAACGCTCAGCGGCACGCCGCCGGCTGATTTCAGCGGGGATGTCGCGCTGGAATTCACCGGCTATGATGGCATCGCTACAACGGTCAAGCCCGTCACTCTGTCGGTCGCGGCGGTGAACGACGCACCGGTTGCGCAGAACGATAGCTTGAACGCGGGCACCGCAACGATCATCACCGTGCCGCTTGCGGACCTTCTGGCCAACGATATCGACGTCGATGGTGATCCACTGAGTGTCACATCGGTCGCCGGTGGCGATGGATTCGAGGCCGCTTTGGATGGGTTTGGCAACCTTGTGATCAATCGCGATCCGCGCCTTGGCGGGAAAATCGCGGTGGACTACACCATAAGCGACGGGCAAACCTCGGACAGCGCCAGCTTGGTGGTCGATCTTCTGGTGGCCAACCGCGCCCCCGAGATTACGGCCTTTGGTCCGTTGACGGGCACCGAGGATACGGCGCTTGATCTCGCCTTGCCCGAGGGCGTTGTGTCGGACCCCGATGAGGACGCGTTGACACTCAGCGTGACACGCGCCGGGGGCACGGCGCTGCCGTCATGGCTGACATTTGATGCGACGGCACAGCGCCTCACTGGCCAGCCGCCAGCCGATTTCAACGGAACATTGGCCTTGCAGCTGATCGCTGATGACGGGCAATTGCAAACCTCCCGCGCATTCGATCTGGTGATTGATCCGGTTAATGACGCCCCGGTGCTGGCCGCGCCGCTGTCGGATCGTCTGGCGACAGAGGACACGGCATTCGCAATCACCTTGCAGCAGGGCATTTACAGCGATGTCGACGGCGACACGCTGCAATTTGACCTGACGCAGGCAGACGGCTCGGTTCTGCCCGACTGGATCAGTTTTGATCCCGCCAGCCTGACCTTGGCAGGCACCCCGCCACAGGATTTTTACGGGGATGTCGGCCTGCGCCTGAACATCAGCGACGGGCAAGTGACCATCTCGGATGATTTCAACCTGAAAGTCGCCGGAACGCCGGATGCCCCGGTTTTGTTGTCCGAGTTGCCCGATATCGACACGGATACGACGGGTGCGCCGCTTTTGACAGGCAGCGCGTTTACCGTTGCGGCCCCAATTGACTTGTTCGAGGATCCAGATGGCGATCCCTTGGCCTTTGCGGCGGGTCTGTCGGATGGCTCGGCCCTGCCGGATTGGCTGGGCTTCAACGGCACAGCGTTCTCGGGGCTGGCAACACGCGATCAGGCTGGCAGCTACGAGATCGAGCTGCGCACAACCGATGGCACGTTTGAAACCTCGGGCGTGTTCACCCTGACATTGGCCGAAGGCAACGCTGCACCGGATGCGCGCGACGATGCGTTCGAAGTGGCTGTGCCTAACGCGCTGCGGCTTGATAGCTCGGCCTTGCTGGCCAACGATCAAGACCTTGACGGCGACGCCCTGACCATCACCGAAGTCAGCGGTGCAGCGAACGGGACAGTCAGTCTGGAAAACGGCGTTGTTGAGTATCTGGCCGATTTCGAATTCGCTGGCGAAGATCAATTCACCTACTCCGTCACCGACGGGCAGGAAACCGATACCGCCAGCGTCACTGTGACAGTCACCAACGGGTTTGACGATGTCGATCAAGGTGGAAGCGGGACCGACTTCAGCTTTGGTGGGCGTGGTGACGATCTGTTTGCCGGCGGTGCAGGCCGTGATTTCGGGTTTGGCGGCAGTGGTCAGGATTACCTTGATGGCGGATCTGGCAATGATCTGTTGAATGGCGGGCGTGGCGACGACACGATCCTTGGTGGCAGCGGCAACGACGTGATCTTTGGTGGCAGTGGCCGCGATGTCCTGTCGGGTGGCACTGGCGATGACCTTTTGTTTGGTGGACGCGGCAGCGACACCTTCATGTTCTCGACAGGCGACGGCAGTGATTTGGTCTTTGGATTCGAAGCCAGCCGTGCGCGCCGCCGTTCGTTCATCCCCGGCGATGAACTGCGCCTCAATGTGGACGGAATCGACGATTATGACGACCTGATGGATGCCGCCACCCAAACATGGGGTGGGGTTCTGTTTGATTTCGGCAATGGTGACGAGATATTCCTTGCTGGCACACGCCTTGCGGCATTGGACGAGGATCAATTCACCTTCTACTAAGGCTCGCTATGCGCGCCTCATCATGCCGAAAGGACGATTTGAATGACGAAAGCGGGCTCTGGGCCGGAACCTGAGAATCCCTACCGCTCCGCCTTCCGGCGGATGCGGGGCACCTTGGTGATGGTGGGTGTGTTCAGTGCGGCGGTGAATCTGCTGATGCTCACGGGGCCGATGTTCATGCTTCAGGTCTATGATCGTGTCCTGTCCAGCGGGTCTGTGGCCACGCTTCAGGCGCTGTTCGTGATCGTGCTTGTGCTGTTTGTATTTCTGGGGTTGTACGATTTTCTACGCACGCGGCTGTTGTCGCGGGCGGCCTATCGTTTGGATCAATCGGTCGGCCAACCCGTGCATGAGCTTTGGGTGCGCTCGGCCTTGCAGCCGGGCCCGGGGATGGGGCGCCCTCTGAATGATCTGGCGGTTGTGCGCAGCTTCTTGCCCAGCCCGGCCATGCTGGGCCTGTTCGATACACCTTGGATTCCGCTTTATCTGGCGGTGGTGTTTTTGATCCATCCTTGGCTTGGCTTTCTGGCGTTGGGAGGCCTGTTGGTGGTGACCGCGCTGGCGCTGATCAATCAATGGACCACCCGCGCGCATCACGCCCGTGCCATGCAGATGGACAGCGCCGAGAGCTTCTTTGTCGATCAATCGCGACGCAACGCCGAGGCGATTGTGCCGCTTGGCATGAGCGGTCGGGTCACGTCGCGCTGGGCCGATATGCACCGCTCGGGGCTGGCCGTTGGGCAGTTGGGCGGCGACCGTGCCGAAGGCTTTACCGCCGGGTCCAAGGCGTTCCGGCTGGCGTTGCAATCGGCGCTTTTGGGGTTGGGCGGTTTTCTGGCCCTGCAACAGGAAATCTCGGCTGGTATGATTGTCGCGGCCTCGATCATCGCCGGGCGGGCTCTGGCGCCGGTCGATCTGGTGATCGGCCAATGGCGCAGCGTCGTGCGCGCCCGCGAGTCGCACAAGCGCCTGTCCCGCCTATTTTCCGAGACGCCGCCCGCGCGCCGCACCGTGCAATTGCCCGCGCCCAAGGGGCGACTTGATGTGAAAAGCGTTACCAAATTTGCCCCCGGTAGCCGCCGAAGCGACCGCGCACCGATCCTTGATCAGGTGTCGTTCCGGCTTGATCCCGGCGATGCCGTCGGTGTGATCGGCCCCTCGGCCAGTGGTAAATCCAGCCTTGCGCGCATCCTGGTCGGCGCATGGCGCCCCGATGCGGGCGAGGTGCGCATCGACGGGGCCACGTTGGACCAATGGGACGATGCCGCGCTGGGCCAGCACATCGGCTATCTGCCGCAGCATCTTGAGCTTTTGGCCGGATCAATCCGCGATAACATCGCCCGGTTCGACCCACAGGCCGATGATGACGCCGTGATCGCCGCCGCGCGTCTGGCCGGTGTGCATGATATGGTGTTGCAACTGCCTGATGGCTACGCCACCGAGCTGGGGCACGAGGACACGCCGTTGTCGGGTGGCCAGATCCAACGATTGGGGCTGGCGCGTGCGGTCTACGGCATGCCGCGCTACGTGGTGCTGGATGAACCCAATTCCAACCTCGACTCCAGCGGCGACGAGGCGCTGGCCCATGCCATCGTCGAGTTGCGCAAGAACGGGTGCACCGTGGTGGTCATGGCGCACCGCCCAAGCGCGATCGCGGCAGTGAACAAGGTGCTCGTGCTGCATGGTGGCCGCGTGGCTGAATTCGGCCCCAAAGACGAGGTTCTGCAGCGCGCCACGCAATCCCGGCAAGACAGCCCCGAAAAGGTCTGAGCGCAGCATGTCCCACGCAAAAACATCCCCCGCCGCGCCAAGCCAAGCTACAACAGCCCAGGCCGCCCCCCAAGAGCCGACCTTGAAAACAGGGCTGACGCGCACTGCGATCATCGGCATTCTGGCCTTTGTTGTATTGTTCTCTGGTGGGGCCTATTGGGCATGGGCAACCCAGATCGCCGGGGCGGTCATTGCGCCAGGGCAGGTTGAGGTGATCGGCAAGCCCAAATCCATCCAGCATCTTGATGGCGGCATCGTCGAAGAAATCCTTGTTGGTGACGGGCAATTCGTCAACCATGGCGAGGTCTTGGTGCGTCTGGATGATACCATGCTCAAGGCTAATCTCGAGATCTACAAAACCCGTCTGTCCGAAGCGTTGGCCACCCGTGATCGGCTGATCGCCGAACAACGTGATGCGCCCCGGATCGGTTTTGACGAACCTGACCCGGTTCTGGTGGATGTCGACAAGGTCTTGCACCGTCAAGGACAGCAAGAGATCTTCACCGCGCGTCGTGAACTTGAGCGCGGCCGCAAGGAACAGCTGACCGAAAAGATCCGCCAGTTTGAAAATCAGTCGCGTGGTGTGGACGGTCTGATCGAGGCGAAGAACCGTCAATTGGCCCTGATCGATCAGGAAATTACGGCCATGACCACGTTGTCGGAAAAGGGGTTGGCGCGTGCCAGTCAGTTGATGGGCCTGCAACGCAGTCAGGCGGATTTGCTGGGGCAGATCGCCGAGCACACGTCGGAACTGGCGCGCATCCAGAACTCGATCCGTGATACTGAACTGGAAATGTTGCAGGGCGAACGCCAGATCAAGGAACAGGTCGTGACCGAACTGCGCGAGGTTACGACCTCGATTCAGGAACTTCGCCAACAAATCGCCACCACCCGCAAACAGCTTGATCGTGTGCATGTCAGGGCGCCGAATTCCGGGCGAATCCATGAAATGCAGGTCACCACCATCGGCGGCGTTGTGCGCCCCGGCGGGACTCTGCTTCAGATCGTGCCGCTGGACGAAGGCGTGGGATTCCGTTCGCGGATCAATCCAACGGCGGTGGATCAGGTTTACAACGGTCAAACCGCCACGCTGCGCTTTTCGGCCTTCAATCAGCGCACGACGCCTGAACTGACGGCGACCGTGACCGATGTCTCGCCCACTTCGGTGTTGGATGAGGTGACGGGGCAAGAATTTTTCTGGGTGACACTGACAGTATCCGACGCGGAACTGGCCCGCCTTGGCGATCTTGAACTGGTGCCTGGCATGCCGGTTGAGGCGTTCATCAAAACAACCGACCGCACCGTGCTCAGCTATCTGGTGAAGCCGCTGACCGACCAGATAAATCAGGCTTTTCGCGAAGAATAAGCCACCCTGCCGGGGCGCCCTCCATCAAATCTGCCGTCCGGTGATAGCGATAATGATCTACCATAGCGTGAATCGATGTGGCAGTAATTGCGCATGATTACCCCATTGATTCTTCTATTATTGTCGTGCGGGGCCATTGTGGCGGCCGTTGTCCTGCCGGAGGCGCAGGATATTTTGCTGATTGCCGGACCGTCCGCGCTGGCGGCGCTGCTCTTGCTGCTCAAGGCGGTGCTTGCGCCGCGCCGCAAGGCTGCCTTACCCGCCACTGAAGAGGAATCCGAGAACTGGGTCATCCTGGACGGTTCGAACGTCATGCATTGGAAGGATGAAACACCGCGCTTTGAAACGCTGCACGAGGTTCTGACCGAGATGAAACGCCGCGGCCTGACCCCCGGCGTGGTCTTCGATGCGAATGCTGGATACCTGTTAGCGGGCCGTTTCCTGAACGATCGTGCTTTTGGCCACATCCTAGATCTGCCGCGTGACAGGGTCATGGTTGTGCCCAAAGGTAATCCCGCCGACCCTGCCATTCTGACTGCCGCGCGTGATTTGAAAGCGCGGGTCGTCTCGAATGACAGGTTCCGCGATTGGGTCGAAGATCACCCGGAACTGCACCAGCCCGGTCTGCTTATTCGCGGACAATATCGGGGCGACCGCCTGATCCTTGATATGGACGCGCCGGCAACGGTCTGATCCTGTGCGATACCATCAACGGTCTGGGTGACCTTTGTCATGGCGTGCCATGCGCCCCGGCCGCATGATGCAGCGCCGCCACCGCGCATGAGGCCAGACGAGACGCCGCGCTGTCGGATCGGGAATTCAAGATCACCGGCACCCGCGCGCCCAACACCAGACCGGCGCCCTCGGCGTGGCTCATGAAGGCCAATTGCTTGGCCAACATATTGCCCGCGTCCAGCCCCGGCACCACAAGGATATTGGCGCGCCCTGCGACGCCTCCGGTCAGCCCCTTTGTGGTGGCCGCCGCCAGATCGACCGCGTTGTCCATCGCCAACGGCCCGTCGACCAAGCCGCCGGTGATCTGGCCCCGGTCGGCCATCTTTGACAGCGCGGCAGCATCCAATGACGACGGGATCGCCGGGTTTACCGTTTCCACCGCTGACAGGATGCCAACGCGCGGATCGATCCCCAAGGATTGGGCAAGGTCGATGGCGTTTTGTACGATATCCACCTTTGTGGGCAGGTCGGGCGTGATGTTGATCGCCGCATCGGTCACCATGATCGGGTAGGGCTGGCCCGGCACATCCATTACGAACACATGGGTAAACCGCCGCCCGATCCGCAACCCGTTGACCTTGTCCAGCATCGGCACCAACAGATCATCGGTGTGCAAATGCCCCTTCATCACCGCCGCCGCGCGTCCCTCATGCACCAGCTTGCAGGCCATGGCCGTAGCCAGCTTGTCACCACCGGGCACGTCGATCAGTTCGATCCCCGAGATATCCGCCCCCGCCTCGTTGGCGGCTGCATGGATACCGTCGGCACGACCGATAAGGATCGGCGTGATCAAGCGTTCCTTGGCCGCCAGCAGCGCCCCGGCCAGCGAATTTGGATCGTCCGGCGCGACCACCGCCGTCGGCAGGGCAGGCAGCGCGTGGGCGCGATCCAGCAGGGCGTCGAAATGCCGGTGCCGTTGCACAATAAGCCCCGGCATCTCCATATCGTCGCGGTCAAAGCGCGTAGTCGGCGCCAACACTTCGGCCGTGCCCGACACGATCAGAGCGTCATCGCTGACGCGCCGCACCTCGGTGGCCATACGCACCGCGCCATCGGTCAGCTTGTCCACCACTTTCACTGTGCAGCGGAGGTCGTCGCCCGCATGGGCGCGGTCATGAAAATCCAGCGATTGCCGGCGATACAGCGTGCCCGGCCCCGGCAGGCGCATGCCCAAAACCGTGGCAATGAGGGACGCGACGAACATGCCCGGCGCAACGCTTTCGGCGGTGCCATCGCCATCGCCATCTTCGGCGGGCAGGTGCATAGGGTTGTAATTGCCCGACGCGGCGGCAAAGGCATACAGATCATCCAACGTGATCAGCCGATCCAGTTCGGCGGTATCACCGGGCTGAAGTTCGTCAAAGGTGCGGTTTATCAGTTTCATCGCGTCGTTCCTTGCTGTGCCGTGGCGCTTGGCCCGTTTTCGAAACCCGTTGTAACATCCTCAGCCGACAGACGGCACAGTGATGTGACATTCGGGCATGATCCTTTGCTGTTTTGTGCAAAACATTGGCAGGATCGTTTTGTACAAGGCACAAGACGCGGGTGGCCCGCTTGCGGTGGCCTGTTGCTCTGATACATGGGCGGCGTAGTAACCAGAGGCTTGCAATGACATCATCGCTTTCCGCCAACCAGATTGAAACCTTGTTCACGCGTTCCGATGGCTCTTACGCCTTTGCCCGCTGGGGGCGCCCGATTGCCCCCATCGTGTTTGGTGTGGATGATCAAACGCTGAGTATCGTCAAAGGCGCTGTGGAGGCGGTCGTGGCGATGGCCGGGCATCAAATGGCCGAAACTGACCCCGAGTTGGGTGTGAATCTTATGTTGTTTTTCTTCCGGGATTGGGACGAGCTTCCGAACGTTCCGGATTTGGATCGGCTGGTTCCTGATCTTGTTCCGTTGGTCGACCGCCTAAAAGAGGCTGATGCCAACCAATACCGCATTTTCCGCTTTGACGAGGCGGGCGCGATCAAGGCCAGTTTTGTTTTCTTGCGCATGGACAAAGAGTTGAGCGCCGTCCCCGCCGAAACGCTGGCCCTGTCGCAGATCGTGCAAACTGTCTTGCTGTGGTCTGATACGGCGTTCCGAAATGCCTCGCCTTTGGCGCATATAGCTGAAAAGAAAACCACGATTTTGCGCCCTGATATCGCGGACCTTATTCGCGCGGCCTATGATCCGGTGATGCCGCCCGCGGCCTCTGATCCTAGTCACGCGCTACGCTTGGCGGCGCGGATACGTCCGAACTAGAGTTGTGGAAGGCATGGTGTATCTGCTGGAACAAGCTCTAAATATGCCTTCTGCCTTGACGGAAACCACAATATCCGCCTAATTCCGGGTGTCTTGGGGGTGAGTGATGCGCAATGTTATGTTCGGGATTGTATCGGGTCTGATGGTGCTTTTTGGGGCCTCGGCGCAGGCTGAAACCTGTGGGGGCTCATATCAGGTGCAACCCGGTGAAAGTCTGTCGATGATCGCGGAACGTCTTTATGACGATCCCGCGATTTGGGAACGTCTGCACACCGAAAATATTGATGTGATAGGGGCAAGCCCGGATGCCATGCGCGCCGGGATGATGTTGACCCTGCCATGTGTGGATGGCCGTCCACAGGCCGTGGGGCAAACGGCGTTGACCGCGCAGGCGGCGTTGCAAGGTGAGTTGAAGGCGCTGACGGCCAGCGGCTTTGCGCCGTTTTCCGACCGTGACTTGCCCGATGGAGGGCTGATTGCCGCCGTGGTGGATGCTGCGCTGACACAAACTGCGCCGCAGACGGGCCACACCATCCACTGGATCGAGGATCGCCAAGCGCATCTCGATCCGCTTTTGTCGAACGCCTTGATGGATCTGGGCTTTCCATGGCCTAAACCCCCGTGTGAAGATGACCCGCAACGCCGCGAATGCCAGTTGCTTTTGTATTCCGATCCGATGTTCGAAATGCTGAGCCTTCTGTTCGTCGCGGTGGACAGCGCCGCATCCATTTCCGGTCTTGACGAGATGCAGGGCAAGCGCCTGTGCCGCCCGGCCGGGTTTCCAACCCATGATCTGGATCGCAATGGCCGTCAGTGGGTTGCCGGTGATCGCGTGACGCTTGTGCAACCCGACAGTGCCGCGGATTGTGTGCAATTGGTGCTGGAGGGCAAGGCCGATGCGATGGCACTGGATGAGTTTTCGGGCCGCGTGGCGCTGCGCCGATCCGGTGCCGAGGATAAGATCGTCGCGTTATCCGATATGCCAATTTCGATTGAAACGCTGCATGTGGCGGTGCCAAAGGCGCACCCGCAAGCCCGGCAGATATTGGCCATATTCAACGCAGGCCTACTGAAAATCCGCGACAACGGGACATTTCAGGATATCTTGGCCACCCACCTGACAGCGTTCTGGAACGGGATTTAGAGCCATGAAAAATATCCGGTTTGTCCTGCCTTTCTTGATGTGCGGTTTGGCCGTGTCGGCCCCGGCTTTGGCGCAATCCGTGTGCGATGTGACCTATACGGCCCAACAAGGCGATACCCCAAGCCGTGTTGCGCAGCTGCATTATGCCGATCCGGATCGTTGGACATGGGTGACAGGGGCAAACCCGGATTTGGTGCAGGGTCAGGGCGACCCATTCGCGCAAGGCGATCAGGTGTTTATCCCGTGTATGGCACCAAATACCGACAGACAGGGCGCAACGCTTGTGCAAGAGGCCGATGTGATGCTGTCCGCGCCCGATGGCTTTGCACCGCTTGTCAGCCGCACATGGCCCGCGCAGGGCATGCTCAACGATCTGCTTGCGACCGCCCTGTCAGAAAATGTTGCTCCTGTGGTGCATGCGATAACTTGGCAAGATGAGGGGTCTGGGCTTGATCCAAAGATGCTGGCGGCCCGCCATTTGGATATGGCTGTGGTCTTGGCGCGGCCCGACTGTTCAAATGATCCGGCCCCGGCGGCCTGCGCCGCGTTCCATTTCTCGGACCCCTTTGTCGAACTGCCCGTCTTGTTGTTCGTCCGTCCTGATGCCGGTTTCACTTTTCAAACCCATGCCGATCTGGGGGGGCTGCGCCTGTGCCAGCCTGCAGTGCATGCAACACAAGGCGGGGATCAAAATGGCACGCCTTGGATAAGCGATGCCACCATCCAGCTTGAAGCCCCCAGCCGCCCTGAGGCGTGTTTTCAGATGTTGATGGAGGGGCAGGTGGATGCGGTGGCCCTGAACGCGCTGACAGGATCGTCCACTATTGCCGCGATGGGATTGAACCGGCAGATTGTGGCGCTGGACCGTCCGCTGACGCGGCAGGCGTTGCACATCGCTGTGCCCAAAGTGCATTGGCGTGGCACGACATTGATCTATCGCCTGAATTCCGGGCTGGCCTCCTTGCGCGCAAGTGGTCGCTACGACCAGATCCTTGATCGTCACATGGCCCTGCTGTGGAACAGACTGAACTGATCCTCTGATGCGATTGTTCGTGGCCATCGAATTGCCCGAAGCGGTGCAGGACCGATTGGCCCAGGTTCAGGGGGATTTGGGTGTGGGCCGCCTTGTACCCTTGGAAAACCTGCATGTGACCTTGGCGTTTCTGGATCATCAGGATACGCCGACGGCCACGGCGCTGCATGAGGCTTTGGCAGGTATCCAATTGCCGGGCTTTGATCTGCGTATTTCGGGTGTGGATGTCTTCGACCGCCGTGCGCCGAGGCTGGTGTTTGCTGGCGTTGAGAAAACCGCGCCACTGGTCGCGTTGCGCGACAAGGTGCGCGCTGCCGCGCAGTCCGTGGATATTGACTTGCGCCGGGAACGGTTCCGCCCGCACGTCACCTTGGCGCGGTTTCGCAGGTCAATGCCGGAGCAGGATCTTGATCGGGTGGGGATGTTTCTAGAGGCGCATGGCGATCTGACAATCCCGGCCTTTGCGGTCAAAGGTTTCGCTTTGTATCGCTCTATCTTGCACGAGGATGGCGCGATCTATGACAGGCTAGCAGGTTACCCGTTGTTGCAGCCTGACACCAAGTAGCGACAGACGCGGCGGCCTTGCTGTTTTCAGGTTCAAACCGGATCAGTCCCGTGATTGAATAACAGTCGGTGCTCTGTGGTTCGGGATATGCGGGGCAAACTGTAAATCAGGGGAAACACCGTGGCAGACAGGGCTTCCAACGGCGGGCACCGCTTTGATATCCGCGTTTACTATGAAGATACCGACATGGCCGGTATCGTTTATTACGCCAATTACCTGAAATACATCGAACGCGCGCGCAGCGATTGGGTGCGCCAGATGGGGATTGACCAAAACGCGATGCGCGAAAAGGATGGCGTGGTCTTTGCCGTGCGCCGGGTCGAAGCCGATTATCTGACCTCGGCGAAATTCGATGACGAGCTGGTGGTTCACACGCAGGTGCAGGCCGTCACAGGCGCACGTTTGGTGATGGAGCAAATCGTGTCACGCGGAAAGGACACCGTTTTTTCTGCTGTTGTGACCCTTGTTTGTATCAATGAGACAGGACAACCCGCGCGCCTGCCCGCCAATATCCGCCTATTGTTGCACTAGGTCCACCGGCCAATGGGCTGCTCGACGCGCGAACAACGGCGAATAATTGCCGGAAACGCAGCCGATCACGCGAATTTTGCCGCCGGTGATGCACAAGCCGTTGGCTTTCCCCTTGGAAATCGGGTATTTTGTCGCTCAATAAGGTCGAAAAACAAGGCCGCACAACAAAAGAGCAGGCATTATGGAAGCAGAAACCCTGGCATTGGCACAGGAGATGGATTTCTCGCTGTGGGGACTATACGCGCGCGCCACACTGATCGTGAAACTGGTCATGTGGGTGTTGGTCTTGGCGTCGTTTTGGTCTTGGTCGATCATCATTCAAAAGCTGATCAGCTACCGCAAGGCTCGGCGCGAGGCGGAAATTTTTGATCGCCGGTTCTGGTCGGGTGATCCGCTGGACGAGTTGTTCGATGAAATCGGCCCCGAGCCGTCTGGCCAGTCTGAAAGGATCTTTGCCGCAGGCATGACCGAATGGCGGCGCAGCCACCGCACCGACGGGGCGTTGATTGCCGGGGCAACGGCGCGGATTGATCGCTCAATGGATGTCGCCATCGCCAAGGAGTCTGAGACCTTGCAAAGCGGATTGTCGGTTTTGGCGACGGTTGGATCGACCACGCCGTTTATTGGCCTTTTTGGCACGGTCTGGGGGATCATGAACTCCTTTATCGAAATCGCCGAGCAACAAAGCACCAATCTTGCGGTTGTCGCGCCGGGCATCGCCGAGGCGCTTTTGGCAACCGGGCTTGGCCTGCTGGCGGCCATTCCGGCGGTGATTTTCTATAACAAGCTCAGCGCGGATGCGGACCGGATCGTCGCCAATTACGAGGCGTTCGCGGATGAATTCGCAACGATCCTCAGCCGCCAGTTGGATTCCTGACCGATGGGCGCGGGTGTGGTTCAGAAATCGGGCGATAACGGCCGCCGCCGCAGGGGGCGGGGCCGGTCGCGGCCGATGGCGGAAATCAACGTCACGCCGTTTGTCGATGTGATGCTGGTTTTGTTGATCATTTTCATGGTCGCAGCGCCTTTGATGACGGTAGGCGTTCCCGTTGAACTGCCCAAGACCGCCGCCAACGCCCTGCCGGGCGAAGAGGAAGAGCCGCTGACCGTAACGGTCACCGCCGATGGCGTCATCATGATCCAAACCACCGAAGTGCCGCGCGCCGAGCTGGTGGGCCGCCTGCGGGGTATCGCCGCCGAACGCGACAGCACGCAAGTTTACCTGCGGGCCGATGGTGCGGTTGCTTATAGCGAGGTGATGGAGGTGATGGGCGCGCTGAACCGGGGCGGATTTGCCAATATCGGGCTGGTCACCGACACAGGCGGCCCCGATCTGGACGATCAGGGCGGCTGAAGGCGCGTGGCGTGAACCTTGGACAGATCATATCAGGGGCGGGGCATCTGGCCTTGATCGGTTGGGCCGTGTTCGGCGGGGCGTTCAAATCTGAGCCCCTGCCGTTCGAGGTGACCGAGGTCACCGCGATTTCGGCTGAAGACTTTGCCGCGCTGATGGACGGTCCGCGCGCACCGGATGCGGTGGCCAACGTCAATACGCCCGAGCCGCCAGCAGAAGGCGAAGGCGCGCCCGAATTATCCTCAACGGCCGATGCGGCACCCGATAACGCACAGCCCGAAGCCGCCGCAAGCGCCGAGCCTGATAGCGCGCCTGAAATCCCCGATGTGGCGCCGCCCGCCGATGCCGAGGTCAGCGACGAGCCGCCGGTGCTTGATCCGCCGCAAGATGATGTCGCGGCCCTTGTGCCCGATGTTTCCCCACGGCCACAGCCACGCCCCGCCCCACGTGTTGCCCCCGAACCCGTGGCCCAGCCCGAGCCGGATGTCACGATTGACGATGTCGATCAACAAGAGGCCGCGCCAGCCGAAACCGCCGAGCCTGTGCAGGAAGACACTGAAGCGACAGCGCGCGAGGAAGCCACGACCGAGATCGTGACCGAGGCCGAAGAAAATGATGTGGCCAATGCCGCGCCCCCCCGCTCGGTTCGGCCGCGCACCCGGCCTGAACGCCCGGCGGCGCAAGACGATACCCAACCTGCCGCCCGACCCCAAACCGATGAAAGCGCGGTGAACGACGCGCTGGCCGAAGCCCTTGGACAAGCGGGTGGCGAAGGGCAGGGCGCGCCGCAAGGCCCGCCGCTGACCGCCGGAGAAAAAGACGCATTGCGCGTCGCGGTGCAGAATTGCTGGAACGTCGGCAGCCTGAGTTCCCAAGCCCTGCGCACAACGGTTGTCGTTGCGGTCACCATGAGCGAGGACGCCAAGCCCGTCGCCAGTTCAATCCGAATGCTCAGCGCCTCTGGTGGCGACGGGGCGGCGGCCAAACAAGCGTATGAAGCTGCGCGACGGGCGATTATCCGCTGTGGCGCGGGCGGCTTTGACCTGCCGGTGGAAAAGTATGATCACTGGCGAGATATTGAAATGACATTCAATCCGGAGAGAATGAGGATCAAATGATGCGTGTATTCCTGAGCCTCGTGTTGGCCTGCCTTGTTTGGGTGATGCCAGCCCTAGCCCAAAACGGGCCACTTCGGATCGAGATCACCGAAGGGGTGATCGAACCCTTGCCGTTTGCCGCGCCCGATTTCGTATCGGACAACGCGGCAGGCGCTGACATGGGCCGTAAAATCGCCGAAGTGGTGGCCGCCGATCTGACCGGCACCGGCCTGTTTCGTGAAATTCAGCCCGACGCCTTCATCAGCCGGGTGACCAGTTTTTCCAGCCCGGTACAATACGCCGATTGGAAAGCGATCAACGCCCAAGCGTTGATCACCGGCGCGGTCAGTGTCGATAGTGCGGGCAAGTTGGTGGTGCGCTTTCGCTTGTTTGACGTGTTTGCAGGGCAGGAATTGGGGCAGGGCTTGCAATTGGTCGGCACCCAAGACGGTTGGCGGCGCATAGCCCATAAAGTGGCCGATCAGGTGTATAGCCGGATCACCGGCGAAGCGCCCTATTTCGATAGCCGCATCGTGTTCGTGGCCGAAAGCGGCCCGAAAGATCAGCGCTCCAAACGCTTGGCGATCATGGACTACGATGGCGCCAATGTCAGTTACCTGACCGATAGCGCTTCGATCGTGCTGGCCCCGCGATTTTCGCCCGATGGCGAGCGGGTCTTGTATACCAGTTACGAAA
>DATFJQ010000234.1:0-4236 GCA_035269125.1 Roseovarius sp. | reverse complement strand
TGGTGCGGTCGGCGAGACTCGAACTCGCACGGGTGTTACCCCACAGCGACCTCAACGCTGCGCGTCTACCAATTCCGCCACGACCGCACGTGATCAGGTAGGTGCAGGGCGTATACGCAATCGTTGCGCCGATGTGAAGAGGCAAAAATCAGGCTTTTGACAATTCCCATCCCCCCTGCCATGAGACACCGTAACGCCAACAGAAAACGGCCTCTTTCGCATGGTTGAATGGATCACCTCGCCCGGTTTGACGGATTACGACACCGCCGTGCGCGAAATGGAAAAGCGCGCCGAGGCAATCGCCAACGGCACCGCGGACGAAGCGATCTGGCTGCTCGAGCATCCCGCGCTTTATACCGCTGGCACCTCGGCCAATCCCGCCGATCTGACTGACCCGGATCGGTTTCCCGTCTACCCCAGCAAACGCGGCGGGCAGTATACGTATCACGGCCCCGGCCAGCGGGTGATCTATGTGATGCTTGACCTCAACAAGCGGGGCCGCGACGTGCGTGCCTTTGTCAAACAGCTTGAGGCATGGGTGATCGCAACGCTGGATGAATTCAACGTCACCGGCGAAATTCGTGACGGGCGCGTCGGCGTTTGGGTGGTGCGTGATGACAAGCCCCTCACCGCCACCGGGCAAAAACCCGAAGACAAGATCGCCGCCATCGGCATCCGCCTGCGCAAATGGGTCAGCTTTCACGGCATTTCCATCAATGTAGAACCCGATCTGGATCATTTCGCGGGCATCGTGCCTTGCGGCATCACCGACCACGGGGTGACCAGCCTTGTCGATCTGGGCCTGCCAGTCACGATGGATGATCTTGATGTGGCGTTGAAACGCCGGTTTTCCGAGGTGTTTGACGGCGCTGGCCTAGCGCCGCGCTGACAGCTTTTGAAGGGCCGCACAAAGCGCCTTTACGATGCCCCAAACTCGATAACGCCTGCCTCGGTCACGATCATATCCAGTGGCTGATCTGTGGGCTCCAACGGCAGCGCCTCGGCCTCTTGTGCGGCATAGGCGAATCCGATGGCCAAGGTCGGGCGCTTGGCGCGCAGCATCTCTAGCGTGCGGTCGTAAAACCCGCCCCCATAGCCCAATCGTCCACCGCGCCGGTCAAACGCCACCAACGGCACGATCAGGATTTCGGGTTCGATAAACTCATCGGCCTCGGGAATCATCGCGCCGAACGGTCCCTCTTTCAGCGCACAGCCCGGCGACCAGCGTGAAAACTTCAACGGAAGACCAAGCCGCTGAATCACCGGCACGCAGACCGGGCCATGCGCGGCGGCTTCTTCCATGGCGGGCAGTGGATCAATCTCGGTGCGGATCGCCATGTAGCCCGACAATGGCACGCCCCTATGCCCCGCCAAAACCTGTGACAGATGCGCCGCCTCGGCCGGTCCTGCCGCGTCATGTGCGGCCTTGCGCCGGGCAAAGGCCGCCTTGCGCGCCTGCGCTTTCACTTGTGTCAAATCCGTCATAGCAAAACCGCCGCTGCCAGCCCGAGAAACGCGAAAAAGCCCACGACATCGGTGACGGTGGTCACAAACGCCCCCGAGGCCAAGGCCGGGTCAATCCCTATCCGTTCAAGTATGACTGGGATCACCGTTCCGGCCAGCCCGGCCACGACAAGATTGATCACCATTGCGGCACCGATCACATAGCCCAGTTCCGGCCCGCCGAACCACATCACGCCGACAAGGCCCATCACCACGGCAAAGATCACGCCGTTGACCAGCCCCACCAAAACCTCGCGCCGAATAAACCGCCAGACGTTCGATCCGGTCAGGTCTTTTGTGGCAATCGCGCGCACCGCCACGGTCAGGCTTTGGGTGCCCGCGTTGCCGCCCATCGACGCGACAATCGGCATCAACACGGCCAGTGCCACGACCTTTGTGATCGCTTCTTCGAACTGCGCAATCACCAAGGAGGCCAGAATTGCCGTCACAAGGTTAACCGCCAGCCACGGAAACCTCTGGCGGGTGGTGTCGATCACCCGGTCGCTCAGGCTGCCCTCGCCAACACCGGCAAGGCGCAGAATATCTTCCTCGTGTTCCTCATCCAGAACGGCCATGGCGTCATCAATGGTGATCACCCCGACAAGCCGTTCGTTTTCGTCCACCACCGGGGCGGAAATCAGGTGATACTGGTTAAAGGCATAGGCCACGTCTTCTTCGTCCTGCGCGACGGGAAAGACGTGAAACGTCTCTTCGACCAGATCACTCAGCAACACCTCGCGACGTGCGGCCATTAACTTGCCCAAGGTCACATTGCCCACCGGGCGCAACTTGGGATCGACCAGAATGATGTGGTAAAACTGTTCGGGCAGATCGTCCTGATTGCGCAAGAAATCAATCGCCTCGCCCACATTCCAATGCGCGGGCGCCATCACCACTTCGCGCTGCATCAGACGGCCAGCGGAATACTCGGGGTAGGTCAGCGATTGCTGAACGGCAATCCTGTCTCCGGCCTCCAACGCACTCAGGATCGCCTCTTGCTCGTGATCCTCCAGATCCTCGACCAGATCAACCACGTCATCCGAATCCAGATCGCGAACCGCGTCGGCAAGCACCCCGGGCGGCAACAGGCCAATCACCTCTTGCCGCAGGCCCTCATCCAGCTCCGACAGGATGTCGCCATCAAACGCGCTGCCATACAGCTCGATCAACCGACGCCGGTCAAAGGCGTTGATCTGCTCCAGAAGGTCGGCAATGTCGGCAACGTGCAACTCCGACAGTTCATGCAGCAATTGTGCCTGCTCACCGACATCCACGGCATAGATGATGCGCGCCACCGCCTGACGGTTCAACGCATAGGCATCTTCCTCGCGCTCAAGCTCGGGCTCTGCCTGATACTCGTCTTCAGCCATGGCCCCTCCGCAATTTGCCTGCCACCCGACAGGAGTAATCAAGCCTATCCGCGTTGACAATCAATTTGGCCGATTTACCCCATGCCAGATGGCGCGTATCGTCGGTTTGCCCGATAGCCACCCACAGGTTCACCTTGACGCATACAGATACAATCCTGACCGGCACGGTTCTGACCTTCACCGGCTCGCCGTTCGACGGCGCAATCGACGCAACCGCACAGCTTCATGAGGCCGTTCTGATCCGCGCAGGCCATATCCACGCAGTCGGTCCGCTCACCACCCTGACCGCCCAAGCCCCGGATGCCGCGATCACCCGGCATGACGGCTGCCTGATCTCGGCAGGCTTCGTTGATGCACATGCGCACTATCCGCAAACCGCCATCATCGCCAGTTGGGGCAAACGCCTGATTGATTGGTTGAACGGCTACACCTTCCCCGAGGAACAGCGCTTTGACGATCCCGTCTATGCCGCCGAGATCGCCAATCGCTATCTTGACCTGACACTGTCCAACGGCACAACAACGGTCGCCAGCTTCTGCACCTCGCATCCGCAAAGCGTCACGGCGTTCTTTGAGGCCGCCCAAGCCCGCGGGCTGCGCGCCTGTGCGGGCAAAACCTGCATGGACCGAAACGCGCCCCCTGCCCTGTGTGACAGCGCCCAAAGCGCCTATGACGACAGCAAGACACTGATCGCTCGCTGGCACGGGTTGGACCGGCTTCACTATGTGATCACACCACGCTTCGCGCCCACCTCGACGCCGGATCAACTCACCGCGCTTGGGGCGCTTTGGGCGGACCACCCCAGCTGCCTGATGCAAACCCATCTCAGCGAGCAGATCGAGGAAATTGCTTGGGTTCAACAGCTTTTCCCCAAGGCGCGCGACTATCTGGATGTCTACGAGGCCCACGGCCTTTTGGGCGCACGCGGCGTTTACGGCCACGCCATCCACCTTACCCCCCGCGAAACCGCCCGCCTGTCGGATATCGGCGCCGCGCTGCTCCACTGCCCCACCTCGAACACGTTCATCGGCTCTGGCCTGTTCGAGATGGGCAAACGAACCGCAGAAGGCCAAATAATCGGGCTGGCCACCGATACCGGCGGCGGCTCCAGTTTCTCGATGTTGCGCAGCATGGCCGCCGCCTATGAAATCGGTCAGCTGACCGGCACCGCCTTGCACCCGGCCCAACTTATATGGCTGGCCACCGCCGGCTCGGCGCGGGCGCTGCACCTGCAAGACCATATCGGCACAATCGCCCTAGGCATGGACGCCGATCTGGTGGTGCTCGACCTCGCCTCAACCCCGGCAATCGCGCAACGTCACGTCCGCGCCAATGATATCTGGGAGGGGCTTTTTCCAACCCT
>DATFJQ010000233.1:0-9258 GCA_035269125.1 Roseovarius sp. | reverse complement strand
CCGACCACCACTTGGCACCCGCCCTGCCCCACCATTTTCCACGCGCGGCGGCGGTCTGTCATCGTCACACCGGAATGCCATTCGGCGGGGCGGGCGCCAAACCGCGCCTCGATCCGGGTCAGAAATTCCGAGGTCAGGGCGATTTCCGGCAACAAAACCAACGCCTGACGCCCTTGGCGCAGAGTGTCGGCTACGGCCTCAAGATACACTTCGGTCTTGCCCGATCCGGTCACGCCGCGCAGCAAGGTTGTGCCATAGGCGCCAGCGGCGATGCCAGACCGCAGACTGTCGGCGGCAGTGGCCTGATCGTCGGTCAACGCCTTGCCGGGCCGGTCGGGGTCCAGCCGGGGATAAGGCAGATCGCGCGGGCAGTCCTCTTCCACCACCGCGCCACGCTTGACCAGACCCTTGATCACCGACGCGGTCACACCGGCCTGTTCGGCCAGTTCCTTGAGGGTAAAGGCCAGCCCGCCGAATTCCTCCAAGACCTCCAGCACGCGGCGGCGCGCCTCGGTCATCCGATCGGGCGCGCCCTGCCCCAGACGATAGATTTTCTGCATCGAGGGCGGGTTTGTCAGCCCCGGCGCGCGGGTCGCCAGCCGCAGCATGGCGGGCATCGGCGTCAGCGTGTAATCGGCAGCGCGCTGCAAAAAATCCTGCATCTCGGCGCGCATCGGCGCGACATCCAAAACCCGGATCACTTGCCTGATTTTGGAACGGTCGAAATCGCCGCGCCCCGCCCCCCAAACCGCGCCGATCACCTTGCGCGGGCCAAGCGGCACCTCGACAAACGCGCCGATGTGGCAACCGCCTTCGGGTGCGCGATAATCCAACAGCCGATCCAGCGGTTGCGTGGTCATCACGCCCACAAGCTCGTCTTCGACGAAAAAGTCCTTGGCGGGTGGCGGCACGGGGGTTGCTCCATGTCAGGGGTTTCGGCAACGCAGTCTATGGGGTAAAGCCGGGGATGAAAAACCCCAACCCGCATCAAGGGACCGCCGTTATGAAATTCTTTGTAGATACCGCCGACGTCGAGGCCATTGCCGAGCTGAATGAACTGGGCATGGTGGATGGTGTGACCACGAACCCGTCGCTGATCCTGAAATCAGGCCGCGACATTCTGGAAGTGACCCGCGAAATCGCTGATATGGTCGATGGCCCCGTCAGCGCCGAGGTTGTCGCGCTTGAGGCCGACGCAATGATCGAAGAGGGCCGCAAGCTGGCCAAGATCGCCGAAAACATCGCCGTCAAGGTGCCGCTGACATGGGATGGCCTGAAGGCCTGCAAAGTGTTGTCGGGCGAAGGCAACATGGTGAATGTCACGCTGTGTTTTTCCGCCAATCAAGCGCTTTTGGCAGCCAAGGCCGGTGCCAGCTTTATCAGCCCCTTTGTCGGGCGGCTGGATGACATCAATCTGGACGGGATGGAATTGATCGCCGATATCCGCCAGATCTATGACAATTACGCGTTTGACACTGAAATCCTGACGGCCTCGGTTCGCACGGTGAACCACGCGTTTCAGGCGGCGCAGATCGGATCGGATGTGATGACAGCCCCGCCTGCCGTGATCAAACAGATGGCCAGCCACCCGCTGACCGATAAAGGGCTAGAGACCTTCATGAAGGATTGGGAAAAAACGGGGCAGAAAATTCTGTAACCCATGCTATAAAGCGCCAAAACAAGACCGAGGCCGGTGATGAGCAGCAAGCCCGACATGGACGAGTCCCTGCGCGAGAAAATCATCTCGCAACCAGATGTTATTCTGGAAGATCAAGATCTTATGCGCGCGCTGATCGCCGCGAACGAACGTGCCATGGGCGGCAATATCGTGGATTTGCGCGGTGTTGCCATGGAACGGCTTGAGGCGCGGTTGGACCGTTTGGAAGACACCCACCGCTCGGTGATCGCTGCCGCCTATGAAAATCTGGCAGGCACCAATCAGGTGCATCGCGCTATCTTGCGGATGCTGGACCCGGTCGAGTTTGAACATTTCCTGCGCGATCTTGGAACAGACGTGGCGCAAACCTTGCGCGTGGACAGCATGAAGCTGGTGCTGGAATCCGTGCAGGACAAGGCCGATCCGGCGATCAAGACGTTGGGGGATGTATTGTCGGTGGCCGAGCCGGGCTTTATCGCCGAATATCTGACAGACGGGCGCAACGCCGAACCAAGGCAAGTCACCTTGCGGCAAATCCACGAAGGCGACGCACGGATTTATGGCCAACAGGCTGAATTCATCCGTTCCGAGGCCTGCCTGCTGTTGGATTTCGGTGCAGGGCGCTTGCCCGGTATGCTGGCCATGGGCGCCGAAGACCCGCACCAATTCAGCCCACAACAAGGCACTGATTTACTTGCGTTTTTTGCGGGTGTCTTTGAACGGGCCATGCGCCGCTGGTTGTCATGATCAGCCCTGCCGCCCGCGATGCGTTTCAGGGGTGGCTGGACGCACAGAAAGCGCTGAAAGGCGCGTCTGACAACACGCTTGAGGCCTATGGCCGGGACGTGGCGGGCTTTTTGGCCTTCATCACCCAGCACAACGCCGAGGCGCAAGGCATCGCCGCCTTGGCGCGGGTTGGTGTCAGCGACATGCGGGCATGGATGGCGTTCACGCGCGGCACGGATGTCGGCCCGCGATCACTGGCGCGCAAGTTATCGGCGGTGAAAAGTTTCTATCGCTGGCTGTCGGAACGCGAAGACTTTGACGCGACCGCCGTTCTTTCGGCCCGCGCGCCGAAATTTCAGCGCAAACTGCCGCGCCCCTTGGCCCCCGAAGCGACGCAGGATTTGATTGAAACCCTTGACCTGCAAAGTGAAAAACCATGGGTCGCAGCCCGCGATCAGGCGGTGGTGACACTGTTATATGGCTGCGGCCTGCGGATATCCGAGGCGCTTGGCCTGACGGCGGATGTGCTGCCGATGGGCGATGTTCTGCGCATTACCGGCAAGGGCGGCAAGGAACGTATTGTGCCAGTCATCGCACCGGCCCGGCAGGCGGTGGCGCGCTATGTGAACCTGTGCCCACATGACCTGTCGGGGAATAGCCCGCTGTTTCGCGGGGTGCGGGGCGGGCCGCTGAGCCCAAGGGCGGTGCAAAAAGTCACACAAGCCGCGCGCACGCAGTTGGGCTTGCCCGCCAGTGCAACACCGCATGCGATGCGGCACAGCTTTGCCACGCATTTGTTGAACGCGGGCGGCGACTTGCGCGCCATACAGGAACTGTTGGGCCATGCCTCGCTGTCGACGACGCAGGCTTATACGGCTGTTGACAGCGCACGGCTGATGGAGGTCTACCGCAACGCACACCCCAAGGGGCGCTAAGCCCGTGCAGTGCGGCGACAAGAGGATGAAATGACACTTAAATTCAAAGCTCTATTGGTTCATTGGCTGACCGCGACCGGCGCGGTTTTCGCCATGCTGGCAATGCTGGCCGCCGTCGACGAAAAATGGGACCTGATGTTTTTATGGCTGGTGGTGGCCTTTGCCGTCGATGGCATCGACGGACCATTGGCGCGCCGCTATCTGGTGTGGAACAACGCCCCGCGCTTTGACGGGGTTTTGCTGGATCTGATCATCGACTACCTGACCTACGTGTTCATTCCCGCCTTTGCGCTGTTTCGCTCTGACTTGCTGCCGGGATGGACGGGATGGGTGGCGATTATCGTGATCACCTATGCCAGTGCGTTGTATTTTGCCGATACAGGCATGAAAACCAAAGATAAATCATTCGCAGGCTTTCCCGGATGCTGGAACATGCTGGTGCTGGTGCTGTTCGCGGTCAAACCATCGACATGGATCATACTGGTGCTGGTGGCGCTGGTGTCAGTGGCGATGTTCCTGCCGCTCAAATTCATTCACCCGGTGCGCACAAAACGCTGGCGGGCGGTTTCCTTACCGATGGCCTTTGGTTGGACATTCTTTGCCGGATGGGCCGCGTGGGTGGATTTTCACCCCGAAAGCTGGGCGCATTGGGGGCTGGTGATTACCAGTGTCTACCTGCTGTTTGCAGGCATCGCGCAGCAACTGATCCCACAGCGCGCCGCGCATTAAGGGCTGTGCCCGCGGGCACCGGGGCCGCATGTCACGGCCCCGTTCAAGGGTCAGCGCATCAGCACCACGGGCACCTTGCACGAGCGGATCATTTCCGTGGTGGTCGAGCCGATCAGAAGCGACCGAACCCGGCTGTGCCCATAGGCCCCCATCACCAACAGATCATAACCCTGATCTTGGGTCAGGGCCGACAACACCTTTTCCGGTTCGCCGCTTCGGATCAGGGTTTCAACCGCATACCCACCCGCGCGCAGGGTGGCGGCGGCATCATCCAGCGTTTTGCGCGTGGTGTCGGTTTCCGCGCCTGCGAACACCAGCGTGATCTGTAGACCCGCAAAAAGCGGGCTGCGCGCGATGTAATCCACCGCCTTCAGCGCCGAGGCCCCGCCATCAAAGGCCACCAGAACCTTTTCGGGCGTCTTGAAGGCGCGGTTGGCCACGAAAACCGGCTTGTGACTGGCGCGCACGATCCGCTCAAGGTTCGAGCCCAGATGTTCGGACGCAAGGCCCGCCGCTTCACCGCGCTTGCCGATCACGATCATATCGCCGCCATCTTCTTTGGCGGTAACGGTTTCGACAAGATCGCCCTGACGCAGGCGGGTTTCGACCGGGATATCGCCATCAGCCTGAATGATGGCCTGCGCATCTTCCAGAATGGCGCGGCCATGTTCATGGGCCAGCTTGGCGCGTTCGGCGTCCAACTCGGACAACTGTTCCAACAGGCGGGTGCGCGCGCCAAGGCGGATCGCGCCTGACAGGTCTTGCTTGTCGGTGGCATCGCGGCGGCCCATCACGTGGTATAGCTTGACCTTCCAGCCCGCTTTGCCCGCAATCCATGCGGCGTGGTGGCAGACGCTTTCCGAATAGGCGGACCCGTCAACAAGGGCGATCAGTGTTTTGGTTGTCATTGTCCGGCGCTCCTTTAGTGGCCCATCAATTGATCCATCGCGCCCGGCTTGTCATGAATGGCAAGCTCATCAACGATGGTTTCCGAGGCTTCGTTCATGCCGATCAACTCCACCTCGGCCCCTTCTCGGCGGAATTTGAGCACGGCCATATCCACCGCCGCAACCGAGGAAATATCCCAGATATGCGCGCGGCTCAGGTCAAGCGTCACCTTGTCCGGCGCTTCCTTGAAATCGAAGGCTTTCATGAAATCCTCGGACGAGGCAAAGAACAGCTGCCCTTCGACATGGTAGGTGCGGTGCGTGCCGTCTGGCGTAATCTCGGACCGGACGCGGAACAGTTGGGCGATTTTCCATGCAAAGAAGATGCCCGACAAAAGCACACCGACCAGAACGCCGATGGCAAGGTTGTGGGTATAGATCACGAAAAACACCGTCGCCAGCATCACGATCGAGGACGAGCGTGGATGATCGCGCAGGTTCTTGATCGACGACCACGAGAACGTCCCGATTGAGACCATGATCATGATCGCCACCAGCGCGGCCATGGGGATGATGCCAACGATATCTCCAAGGCCAACCACCATGATCAGCAGGAACACCCCGGCAACAAAGCTGGACAGACGTCCGCGGCCGCCGGATTTCACGTTGATGATAGACTGGCCAATCATCGCACAGCCCGCCATACCGCCGATAAAGCCGGTGGCGGTATTGGCAAGGCCCTGCCCGATGCATTCCTGATTGCGGTCGCTGGTTGTGTCGGTCAGGTCATCGACGATTTGCTGGGTCATCAGGCTTTCCAACAGGCCCACGACGGCCACCGCGATGGAATAAGGCAGGATGATTTGCAGGGTTTCAAAGGTCAGCGGGATATCTGGGATCAGGAACACCGGCAGTGTGTCGGGCAGATCGCCCATGTCACCCACGGTGCGCACATCCCAGCCCATGACCACGACCAGCCCGGTCAGAACGATGATCGTGACCAAAGGCGACGGGATCGCGGTGGTAATCCGGGGGAACAGGTAGATGATCGCCAGCCCACCCGCGACCAAGGCATAAGTCAACGGCGGCACCTTTGACGGGTCAAGCTCGGGCAGTTGCGCGATAAAGATCAGGATGGCCAGCGCATTGACGAACCCGGTCATCACCGATTTTGAGACAAACCGCATGACATAGCCCAACCGCAGGAACCCGGCACCGATTTGCAAAAGCCCGGCCAACACCGTGGCCGCCAGCAAGTATTGCAACCCGTGGTCCTTGACCAGTGTGACCATCAAAACGGCGGTGGCTGCCGTGGCCGCCGAGATCATGCCGGGCCGCCCGCCGGTAATGGCGGTGATCACGGCAATCGAAAAGCTGGCATAAAGCCCGACCTTGGGATCAACGCCCGCGATGATGGAAAAGGCAATCGCCTCGGGGATCAGGGCAAGGGCGACAACGAGGCCCGAAAGAAGATCTCCGCGAATGTTGGAGGTCCAATCGCGGCGGTAGGCATACAAAGACATCATGGTGAAAAGCGTTTCCTATGGCCGTCCCCGGTGGGGCGGTCTGTGGCATGGCGCGGTGGCGCGCTGTGTGTCAGGTTATCCGGCGGATCGGCGGCCGGAAGAGCCAGCCGGGGATCGCACCCGGCTCCATGTTCGCTGCGGCGCAACATACAAGCGCGCGCGCAGAGCGCAACCGCTTGGCATCACAGGACAGGAACAGGCGTGTCACAAATGCCGCGTTACGGCTTATTCGATGTTCAGAAGCACCGCCTCGACCCGGCGATTGGCCTCGCGGCCTGCAGCCGAGAGGTTCGAGGCGATCGGGGCCAGATAGCCGATGCCTTGGGCTTCCATTTGCGCGCGGGGCACATCATGCCGCGCCGCCAGCCGTTCCAGCACCGCCGCCGCACGGCGCTGTGACAGGGCGATGTTGTTCTCCAGCCCACCGACCGAATCGGTATGCCCGACCAAGGCGATACGGCGCGACGGATCGGCGCGCATAAAGCGCGCCAATGCGTTGAGCGAGGCATAATCGGCATCCGACAGGTCAGACGCCCCAGTTTTGAAGTCCAGATCAGACAGGCTGACATGGCCATCGCGCCTCAGGCGGGCGGTAAATGCGTCAGCATCGGCGGGGGCGGCAGGTAGTGACGGACGCGCGGCGGTACCGCTGGTTGCCGACAAGGTTGACCGATCAGCGGTGCCCCCAACCTGCAGGATCTGCACATAACCCGTGCTGCCCGAGCGCGACACAAAGACCGACACGTAGTCAGCCGTACCGTTCTGTGCGTCCTTGCGGGCCGACAAAAAGCGATAATCAAACAGATCGACGAACATATCGGGCGCGGCCATGATGCGGGTGTTAAAACGGAAATCGAACCCACCACACACACGCGCCGCGCAGTCGAACAATATGTTGAAACCTTGCGCAACCAACTGGTCGCGCAGCGGGTTGAACAGCTGCGCGGTGGTCAGTTCTTGCGCCTCTATGCGCCACGCTTTTTGGGTGATCCGCCCCTCGATCCGCAAGCTGCGCATGGCCCCGTCGGCAAACGGGCCAACCGGCAGGCGGTAGCTGCCAAGCTCTTCGGTGATTTCACGGGTCATAGCGGCGCTGCCGGGGATCGACAGATCAAGCGCGCGGGCCGCCGGAGCGGCCAGCGTGACAAGGCAAACGATCAGAACAAGGCGCGCCAGCATCACGGCTCAGCGCGCCTGTGCGTGATAGGCGGCATTGGGGCGCATACCTGTGGCGCTGGCCACCCGATTGGTCATGTTGAAAAAGCCCGCAACATTCGCGATGTCCCAGATATCGCGGTCAGAAAACCCGGCATCGCGCAGCGCCTGACGGTCGGCTTCGGTGGTGTCCGCGCTGGACTTGGTGATTTTCTCGGCAAAGGTCAGCATGGCGGTTTGGCGCGCGTCCAGATCGGCGGCCCGCCAGTTCATCACCATCGCCTCGCCCAATTCCGGCTGGCCGGACAACTCGCGCACAGCGGCCCCATGGGCCACCTGACAATACCAGCAGCGGTTGATCGAACTGACCACCACCGCGATCATCTCGCGTTCAAGTTTGCTAAGGCCGCTGCCCGCCAGCATCAAATCGTTATACATGGCCGTAAAGGCGTTAAGCTTGTCGATATCGAAGGCATAGGCACGCAGGACGTTGGGGATCATGTCCAGCTTGTCCTGACAGATATCGAAATATTTCTGCGTGTCCTCGGGCAAAGGATCGACCATTGGCAGGTCAAGGGCGGTGGGGCTGTCGGGATCGGTCATGTCTTATCGGCCTTGTGCTGACTGCGGTAATGATACTGTCCCACAAGCGCCATGCCGAGGGAAGCATAGAGCGCATTGGCCCCGGTATTGGCTTGCGTACACAGCGCCGCAATATGGCTGGCGCCATGATCCTGCGCCCAGATCGCGGCCTTTTGCATGACATGCCGCCCCATCCCACGGCGGCGGCAGGGCGGTGTGACCTCAAGCGCGTGAACCATCGCGGTGCCGTCATGGATAGCCGCAAAAGCCGTGGCCGCAGGGCGTTGCCCGTCGCGGGCGAAAACACTGGTTTTCGGCCCCTTGACGCGGCGCATCACGTTGATCCGCTCCGGCCCGATCCCGCCTGCCGCCCACATATCCAGCTGGATCGCCAAAGGCTCCCATATGGTGAATGTGGTGGCATGTGGCGGCGGTGCGCTCAGATCGGCCAGTGGTGCGGCATAAATGTTTACCGGGTCAATCACCTGATAACCCGCATCGCCCAGCAGGGCGTCCAGCGCGTCATCGCCCTGACGGACCATAAACAGCGGTGTCTGCCCCAACGCTTGCATTGCATCCTCAGCCCAGGACAGCTTGTCAGCCGTGACCGGCTGAAGCGCGGTGGCCGCCGACACGCGTTTGCCGCCACCCTGCCCGTCTCGGATGGTCCAAGGCCCAACGGTTTGCATTGCGGCGGGGGGCCATGTGGCCTGCGCCACGGCGTCAAGATATTCAGGCGTCATGCGGGAAATGTCCTGTTCAGTTCAGCCATGGCCGCATCGACTTGGGCACCGTCCTGCCCCCGCACCACAATCTGCGCGCCGAACACGCCATCGCGCTGAAACGGATAGGATCCGAACGACAGATCGGGATACCGCGCGGCCAAATCGCCCAACGGTCCGGCGATATCGCCCTCGCCGCGGAACACCTGAAGCGATTGCGACAGCACCGGCGCGCCCCCCGTCAGGGTGGGCAGAACCCCGGCCAGCATTGCATTGAAGATCGACGGAACCCCGGCCATCACATAGACGTTTTCGATGATAAACCCCGGCGCGGCGCTG
>DATFJQ010000232.1:0-9277 GCA_035269125.1 Roseovarius sp. | reverse complement strand
CCGATACCCGAGGACGACCCGGTGATAATCGCCGTCTTTCCCGCGACACTCATATCTATACCCTCCATATATTATGCGTGCGCAGCATAATTGCGGCGGGCGCAAACGCCACAGGAAAACACGAAATGTTGAAACGATCCTGTCCTCATTCCAGAATAAAAAAAACGCCGGCGCGAAGCCGGCGTTAAGTTATTGAGGCAGGTTTCATACAGGCAAGAAACCTATCGAGCAGTGACCCCTTTATATGCAATCTAGCGCTCTGATCCAAGCTAAAAGTTTGAAAAGCCATGAATCCCCGACTACGGTCTCGGCTCAAGCAAACAAGGCTGAGCAGGGATTGTTGCCAAAATGACATCGGTTTTTTTCCAATTCAAACGGGCGCTCGGCGCGGCACTTGCGGCTTTGGCGCTGTGTCAAGGGGCATCGGCCGCCCCCAGCCATGGCATAGCTATGTATGGCGCCCCCGCCCTGCCACCTGATTTTGTGTCTTTGCCCTACGCCAACCCGGATGCCCCCAAAGGCGGGCGCGTGGTCACTGGCAATGTCGGCAGCTATGATTCGCTCAATCCGTTCACCCTTAAGGGATCCACGCCGTGGCAGTTGCGGCACCTCACGCATGAATCGCTCATGGGGCGGTCTTGGGACGAGCCGTTCACGCTTTATGGGCTTTTGGCCGAATCGGTCGAAACCGGACCTGATCGTGAATGGGTCGAATTCACCTTGCGCGCCGAGGCCCGATTCTCTGATGGCAGCCCCGTTACAGTAGCCGATGTGATCTGGTCCTATGAAATCCTCGGCACCAAGGGACACCCGCGCTACCGCGCGTTTTGGGATCAGGTCGCGCGGATTGAGCAAACCGGGCCGCGCCGCGTGCGGCTGACCTTCAACACCGAAGATCGCGAACTTGCGCTGATCGCCGGGCTGCGTCCGATCTTGCAAAAGGCCCAATGGGACGGGCGCGATTTCGCGGACGCCACCTTGCGCGATATTCCCATCGGATCGGCGCCCTACGTCGTGGCGGATTTTGAGGTGGGCCGCCATGTTACCCTGCGCCGCAACCCCGGCTACTGGGCCAATGACCTGCCCTTGCGGCGTGGCACCAACAATTTTGATGAAATCCGCATCGAATTCTACGGCGACAACACCGTCTTGAAAGAGGCGTTCAAGGCGCAGGCCCTGTCATGGATCCGTGAATTCAACGCGGATCGGTGGGAAACCCAATATGATTTTCCGGCCATCCAATCCGGCCAGATCATCAAATCGGAAATCCCGCATTCCAAACCCTCGGGCATGACCGGATTTGTCATGAACACCCGCCGCGCGCCGCTAGATGACTGGCGCGTGCGCGACGCGTTGATGCATGCCTTTAACTTCGAATATATCAACGACACTCTGACCGGCGGGCGGCAGCCGCGCATCACCTCGTATTTCTCGAACTCGGAGCTTGCGATGCAGACCGGCCCGGCCAGCGGTGCCGTGCGTGAGCTGCTGACGCCTTTTGCCGATACCCTCCCCCCCGGCACGCTTGAGGGTTACACCCTGCCTACCGGTGACGGCTCGGCGCGTAATCGTCGCAACCTGCGCAAGGCGATGGCCCTCCTGGAACGGGCGGGCTGGACGGTGCAGGACGGCGTGCTGAAAAACGCGCAAGGCCAACAGCTTGAGTTGACCGTGCTGTTGCAGCAAGACGCGCTGATCCAACAGGCCAGCGCCATCATGGATATCTATGCCCGCGCATTGGAACGTTTGGGCATCCGCCTGAACGTGCAGACCATCGACAAGGCGCAATATGCCGAACGCGAGCGGAATTTCGATTTCGATCTGACCTTCATGCGTCGGTCGCTCTCGCTGAGCCCCGGAAATGAACAACGGTTCTATTGGGGCTCTGACGCCGCCGATCAGCCCGGCAGTCGCAACCTGATGGGTATGCGCGCGCCGGCGGCCGATGCGATGATCGACGCCATGCTGACCGCGCGCAGCCGTGACGATTTTGTCGCCGCCACCCGCGCGTTGGATCGTGTGCTGACTGCCGGGCGCTATGTGATCCCGATACATCAGTACGCCGTGGGCCGAATTGCCCATATCCGGGAATTGCAGTATCCTGAGGACAATCTGCCGATCTATGGGGACGGAATAGGCTTTCTCCCCGAAGTTTGGTGGTATGAAAAAAACGTGCAGTAATACCAAAAAGAGGCAAAACCATGCGTATCCTGATCGCTCTGGCCCTGTTTTCGGCGCTGTCGGCCTGCGCCACCGTAGACGGCGTTGGTCGCGACATTTCGGGTGCGGCCCGCGGCGTTCAAAGCTGGTTCTAACGGTAGCGCGTCGCGCATCCAGGCTGCTGTCACGTCAATTGCGTGTGCTTGTGGCCTATCGCGTCGAACCGCTCTTGGCCCGGCCCGGCCTTCCGCGTTATAGGGGCCCAACCCAATAACGCAGGAGCGCCCGACAATGGCCGAGCCCGAGCAGCCGCAGATCTACCTTATCACCCCGTCCGAGATCGAACTGTCCAGCTTTCCCGAACAACTGGCGCAGGTTCTGGACGCCCATCCGGTGGCCTGTGTCCGGCTGGCCTTGGCCACCCATGACGAAGACCGCCTGTCGCGCGCCGCCGATGCCTGCCGCGAAATCACCCATGCCCGCGACGTGGCGCTGGTAATTGAAAAGCACCTGATGATGGTCGAACGCCTTGGGCTTGACGGTGTGCACCTGACCGATGGCGCACGCTCGGTGCGTGCCGCGCGCAAGGAACTGGGCCCTGACGCCATCGTAGGCGCCTTTTGCGACACCTCGCGTCATGAAGGCATCAACGCCGGCGAGGCGGGCGTCGATTACGTCAGCTTTGGCCCCATCGGGGCAACCGGGCTTGGCGATGGGTCCGTGGCCGACCAAGACTTGTTTGACTGGTGGTCGCAAATGATCGAACTGCCGGTCGTCGCCGAAGGGGCGCTTGACGCGGATCTGATCCGGTCTTTGGCCCCGGTCACCGACTTTTTCGGCATCGGCGATGAAATCTGGAAAACCGATGATCCCACCGCCGCTTTGGCCGATCTGATAGCGGCCATGGGATAAGCCCGGCTACGTCTGTTGACACTCGGGCGGCATCCCTGCGCGCACGACCCGCTCAACATGGGCGGCCAGTGCTTTGCGGTTTGGAAAATCGTCCACTTTAACAGGGGGATGGTAGATTATTTTGACCTGTCCTTGCGGCGCTTGCGCCAAAACTTTCAACAAATGCGGGCCAAACTCCATATCGCCCCACCAGCCGTAAAACCGCGCATCCTGTCCTTGCGGCGCAGTGTAGACCAGTGAGACCGGTTGAATATGCATTTTATGGCGCAGTTCGGGGCTAAAGAACGCCTCGAACAATGTTGATTTAAAGGGCAAAACCCGCATTCCGTCGGTCGAGGTTCCCTCGGGGAAAAACAACAGTTTATGCCCGGCCAACAGCCGCGCTTCGAAAACCTGTTTTTGCTGCTGCGCCTGTCTTGGATCACGCGCGATAAAAACCGTGCCGGTGATTTTCGCCAAGGTGCCGATCCCCGGCCAGCCCGCCACTTCGGATTTTGACACAAAGTAAATTCTCTTGCGGACGTTCAACGCAAAAATATCCAGCCACGACAGATGGTTGCATACCACGGCTCCGGGTTCTTTCATGGGGTGCCCTTGGGTTTTCAGCCCAATCCCGAGGATGCCCAAGCCAAGCCTGCAGACCCATTGCGTCACAAAAGGCGTCCATGGCCGACCCAAGCCAAACAAGATCCGCTCTGGCGCTCGCAGCAAAACCGTTGCCAAGACCCCGGTGATCAAAACCAAGACCAAGAATAGCCCGCGCACAGCAACACGCAGCCAGCCTGCGAACGTGATGCACGTTTCGGCTGGCATATCATCCGGTCGCCACGTGAACATTAGCGCATAACGTCCTTTGAATAATAGGATTTTGTGGATTCATTCATACGGCTGGTATCCACCACAAGGCAGACATCAATCGTGTTGAACTCTTGATCGACAAAAGCCCCCTCTCCGACATAACCGCCCAACCGCAGATAGGCTTTGATCAGGGGTGGCATCTGAACCATCGCGGCGCGACGGTTCACGGCGTCTTTGGACAGGATATCAAGCGCTTGATACCCACACTGCAACGCTTTTACCCGCAACTCTTCAGGTGCAAGATGCCGATGATGCAAAAGCGACAAAGGCTGGGCCAGTTTCTGTGGGTCTATCCCGTGAAAGCTTGCCACGCCAAACAAGATTTCAACGTGATGATCGGCGATGTATTGCGCCAAGGCCATCCACAAGCAATACAGCCCCGCCCCCCCGCGATAGTCGCGGTGCACGCAAGATCGCCCAAGCTCCATGACTTTGCGATTACAGCTTTTTAGCCGGGAAAGATCATATTCATCTTCAGAATAGAATTGTCCGGCGCGCGCGGCTTGATCGTCGCGAAGCAGCCTATATACACCGACCACGGCCCCATCAGCGGCATCGTCTATCAAAAGCAAATGATCAAAAAAAGGATCAAACCGATCCTGTTCCAGCCGGGCTGCATGATCAACCAGAGCGCCATCGCCGCCCAACTCTTCCACGAATATATCGTATCGCAATCGTTGCGCTGCACGCAACTCATCGGGGGTGTCCGCGAGCTTGGTGCGAAACTCTGGAGCATGGTCAAGGGGCATGGATCGCAGGGTGTCCTTAGAAGCAATACCGGAGTTCTAAAAAGCCGAGGCTGGATTGGCAACGACGGACCATATCGTAGCACTCAACCCAAAGGTGTGTTAACGATTTGGAAACCTCATTCATGGATCAATAACCAAGATCAGTTCGACACGGGAGCCATCAATAACAACCTTCCCAACCTCTTGAAAATTAATCGTTATCCGATTTCCGATGTTAGATTGCACTTGGCCCATGCCCCAATCCGGCTCTTCCGGATGACGCACCAGAACCCCCGGTTCAAGTAATGAGTTCATGTCCGACATCTGCTTTCCACCTTATTGGAGTGTTTCATGCCCAATCATACCGACAAGATCGCCGCACTGATAGGGTCTCGAATCTGTCATGATCTGATCAGCCCCGTCGGGGCTATCGTCAACGGTCTTGAGCTTTTGGCAATGTCAGGCAGCACCGATGGGCCCGAGATGCAATTGCTGCAAGAAAGCGCGCTTGGCGCAACCGCCAAAATCCGGCAGTTCCGTGTGGCTTTTGGACAGGCCAGCGACCAACAAGAAATTGGCAAAGAAGAATTTTCCAAACTGCTGTTTGATCTATACAGACAGGGCCGGATTAAACTGACGCATGTGCAGACAGATGCGATACCACGGACGCGCGCCAAGGCGGTGATGCTGGCCGTCATGTGTGCCGAACAGGCTTTGCCGTTCGGTGGGCAACTCAGCGTCACAATCTCGTGCGACAGGTGCGAAGTACGCGCCGAAAGCGAGCGTTTGGGCACCGATCCGAACCTGTGGAGAATGCTGCAAACATCAGAGCTGTTGGTCGATGCTGGCCCTGACGCAATCCAATTTTGGAGTCTTGTGCAACACGTGGCTGATAACAACCTGAACTTAACCTCACAAGTTACCGATAAAACGGCACTAATTGCGTTCTAGCTTCGCGTCGCCCCGTCGCCATCGACAAGGTATTTAAAGCTGGTCAATTGGGCCGCGCCCACAGGGCCACGCGCATGCAGCTTGCCTGTTGCGATCCCGATTTCGGCCCCCATGCCGAACTCTCCGCCGTCAGCAAACTGGGTCGAAGCGTTGCGCATCAAAATCGCACTGTCCAACCGCTTGAAGAACGCCTCCGCCGCAGCGTCGTCTTCGGTCAGAATACAATCGGTGTGTTGCGAGCCATGCGCCCGGATATGCGCAATCGCGTCGTCCAGATCGTCGACAACCCGCGCCGCGATAATGCTATCAAGATATTCACAGCCCCAGTCGGTGTCGCTCGCGGCATGTGTGCCGGGAATGGCCTGCAAGGTCGCATCGGCCCGCACCTCAACGCCCGCGTCCAGCAAGGAGCGCACCAGACCCTGCCCGATCGTATCCACGACATCGCGATGGATCAGCAGGCATTCAACCGCGCCGCAAATGCCGGTGCGCCGGGTTTTGGCGTTCATGACAACTTTCAGCGCCTTTTCAGGATCGGCCTCACGGTCAATATAGATATGCACGATCCCTTCAAGATGGGCGAACACCGGCACGCGCGCCTCTTGCTGGACCAAGCTGACCAGCCCTTTGCCACCACGCGGAACGATCACGTCGATCGTATCCACCATGGTCAGCATTTCCTGAACCGCCGCGCGATCCCGCGTCGGCACCACCTGCACCGCGTCCTCGGGCAAGCCCGCCGCCCGCAAACCATCCACCAGACAGGCGTGAATCGCCGTTGAAGACTGAAAACTTTCCGAGCCGCCGCGCAAAATGACGGCATTGCCGGATTTCAAGCACAGCGCGCCGGCATCCGCCGTGACATTGGGGCGGCTTTCGTAAATTACACCAATCACGCCAAGCGGCGTGCGCACGCGACGAATGTGCAGGCCGCTGTTCATATCCCATTCGGCCAGAACCTCGCCCACCGGATCGTCTTGCGCAGCCACGGCGCGCAGGCCGCCCACGATGCCCTTGATCCGCTCTTCAGTCAAAAGCAGGCGGTCCATCATCGCGTCAGACAGGCCCTTGTCGCGGCCAAATTCAAGGTCTTGCTGATTGGCCTCAATGATCTCGGCCCGGCGCGCCCAAACGGCATCGGCTGCGGCCTCAAGCGCCTGCGCCTTGGCCTGCGGGGTGGCAACGGCCAGTTGCGCGGCGGCGGCTTTGGCCCGCGCGCCGATATCCGCCATCAAAGCCGGGATGCTGTCATGCTCATTCATCTGGTTATTCCTTTGCAACTGGTTGCAAGTCTGAACCTGCTTAGGGATTAAAATGCCATGTCATCGCGGTGAATCAGCGGCCCGCGCGCCGGATAGCCCAAAACCGCCTCGATCTGCGAGGATCGCAGGCCCTTGATCCGGGCGGCATCGCTTGCGTCATAGCGGGTCAGCCCCTGACCCAGAACATGCCCGTCATCATCCACCACCGCCAAAGGGTCACCGCGACCAAACTGGCCCTCGACCCCGATCACACCGGCAGCCAAAAGGCTACTGCCACCACGCAGCGCCTTGGCGGCCCCGGCATCAACGGTCACAGTGCCACGCGGCTTCATCGCGGCGATCCATGCCTTGCGCTTTTGCTGTGGGTCGCCTTGGGCGATAAACCAAGTTGCCGCCGCGCCATTTGCCAAGGCGCGGACCGGGTTCAAAACCGATCCTTCGGTAATCGCCATGTCACAGCCTGCCGCAGTGGCGGTTTTCGCCGCCATCAGCTTGGTCTTCATACCGCCCTTGGACAGGCCCGAGCCTGCATCGCCAGCCATGGCTTCAATCTTTGGGGTGATCGCCTCGATCACATCAAAGCGATAGGCCGACGCGTCTTGTGCGGGGTTGGCCGAGTAAAACCCATCGACATCCGACAACAAGATCAATTGATCCGCCCCCGCCGTCACCGCAACTTGCGCCGCCATCCGGTCATTATCCCCATAGCGGATTTCATCGGTGGCGACGGTATCGTTCTCATTCACGATGGGCACCGCGCCAAGCATCAAAAGCTGCTCCAGAGTCGCGCGGGAATTCAAATAGCGCCGCCGGTCGGCGCTGTCTTCCAGCGTGACCAAAACCTGCGCCGCTTGCAAATCGTGTTCGGCTAAAGCCTCGGTGTAGGCGCGGGCCAGCTGAATTTGACCAACGGCCGCCGCCGCCTGTGACTGCTCAAGCGTGAGGTCACTCATTGGCAGACCAAGCGCGCCACGGCCAAGCGCAATCGAGCCTGACGAGACGAGGATCACATCCTTGTCCTGCCCGCGCAGCCAAGCCACATCTTGGGCCAAACCCCGCAGCCAATCCGCGCGCAACTGCCCGCTGTCGCGATCGACCAACAGGGCAGACCCGATTTTGATGACCAGACGTTTTGCGTCGCTCAGGGTTGCCACGGCTCGGGCTCTTCATCTTGGGCGGTGCGGCGCAGGCGATCATCGTCGATCTGAGCCCGCAAGGCCCGCAGCACTTCGGTTGTGCCTTGTTTTGCGACGCCGGACATCTCCATCACCGGTCCGCCACTGGCCGCTTCCAACTCGGTCCGGGCGGCGGCGCGCTCGTCGGCATCCAAGGCGTCGATCTTGTTCAGCACCGTCACACGGGGCTTGGCCGCCAAATTGCCGCCATAGGCCTCAAGCTCGTGAATGATGGTTCGGTAATCCTCGGCAATGGTTTGGGACGTGCCATCGACAAGGTGCAGCAAGACCGCACAGCGTTCGACATGGCCAAGAAACAGATCACCCAATCCCCTGCCCTCGCTTGCGCCGCCGATCAGGCCGGGAATATCAGCGACCACGAATTCAACCTCATCCACCCCGACAACACCCAGATTGGGATGCAGCGTGGTGAACGGATAATCAGCGATCTTGGGCCGCGCGTTGGATGTTGCCGCCAGAAAGGTAGACTTGCCCGCGTTCGGCAATCCCAAAAGACCGACATCGGCAATCAGCTTCAGCCGCAGCCAAAGCGTGCGTTCAACACCGGGCTGGCCGGGATTGGCGCGGCGCGGCGCCTGATTGGTCGAGCTTTTGAAATGCAGGTTACCCCAACCGCCATTGCCACCCTTGGCCAGCAAAACGCGCTGTCCCACCTCGGTCATGTCGGCGATGACGGTTTCCTGATCCTCGTCCAGAATTTCGGTGCCCACGGGCACCCGCAACACGATGTCATCCCCATCCTTGCCCGTGCGTTGCTTGCCCATGCCGGGCTGGCCGTTCTTGGCAAAGAAATGTTGCTGATAGCGAAAGTCGATCAGCGTGTTCAGCCCGTCCACGGCCTCGGCCCAGACAGTGCCGCCGGTTCCGCCGTCACCGCCGTCGGGCCCACCATATTCGATATACTTTTCCCGCCGGAAGCTGATGCAGCCGCCGCCACCACCGCCAGAGCGGATATAGACCTTTGCCAGATCGAGAAATTTCATGTCGTCTCCTTAAGCAAAGGCCCAACCGGCCTCAATCCATTTTGCGACTGTAGGTCCACGTTGCAACCTTGGCGTTGCGCGCCACATTGAAGCTTTCGGCATCACCAAGATATTCAAACCCGCTATTGGTCAAGACCCGTGCCGAGGCTGCGTTGTCCTGAAAAACGGTGGCAAACAAGGTGCGGCATTTCAGGGGATTGGACGCAATCAACCCCGCGACAGCCGCC
>DATFJQ010000231.1:0-2905 GCA_035269125.1 Roseovarius sp. | reverse complement strand
TCGCGCAAAACCCACAAAAGGGGCATGTCGGGTTCGACATCAAGGCTGTGTGTGACATTATCCACCGTCAATTCCATAGCATGCGCCTTTTGCCTAATCGCTTATCGGGGCGAGGGTAAACTGAATGGTTCAGATGTCCAGCGCCGCGCGTGTTCAGTGTGCAAATCCACCTCTGCCGGGGCATCTTCGTCGGCCATGGTGGCCGTTGGCAGGCCGGAAAAGTCAGGCACGAGCGCGCCGAATGCCGCCCAAGGGACGCTTTGGTCGCCGCATTCCAAGCGGTGCTGATTTCGTTATATTTTGAGAAGTGGCGGACCGAGGAGGATTCGAACCCCCGACCCCCTGATTCGTAGTCAGGTACTCTATCCAGCTGAGCTATCGGTCCGTTACGGCGGGGATTAGACTTTGCCGCGGGACATTGCAAGGGGGGTGCTGGCAAAAATCTGAAACTTATTCCACCCCGCCGCGGGGAAGCGTGATTGCAAAGACGGTTCCCGTCTTGTCGCTGCGGTCCAGCATCAGTTGGCCACCATGCCCGCGCACCAATTCCTGTGCAATCGTAAGCCCAAGTCCGGTGCCGCCCTTGGTCGCGCCGCCTTGAAATGGCTTGAAAAGATGCTCGCGGGCTTTTTCAGGCAGGCCGGGGCCGGTGTCGCTGATATGGATGATCCAATCTTCGTCGGTATCGGTTGCGGCAATGTTGATTTCCCCGGGTTGGCCGGAATTGACGATGGCCTGTCGGGCATTGCGCACAAGGTTTGCGATGACGCGGTACAGCTGCTCGGCATCGGCGCGTATGATCAGCGACGCGGGGATATCCTCGGAAAAGCTGACCTGTCCATCGCCCACGGACAAACGCTCGCTGTCGATCACGTCGCTGACGATATTCGCCAAGTGCACCCGTGACAGGCGCGGCCCCGGTTCTTCGGCCTTGCCATACGCCAGCGTTGTTTCGCACAGATGCACGGCGCGGGTGATCGAGCTGACCAGTTTGGGCGCCATCCGCTTGACGATTGGATCCTCGCTCATTTCGATGCGGTCAGTGAACAGCTGTGCAGAGGTCAAGATATTGCGCAAATCATGGCTGACTTTGGCGACTGCGCCGCCCAGTTGCGCCAGCCGTTCCTTTTGCTTGAGCGCACCGGTCAATTGGGTTTGCATCAATTGCAGGGTGTCTTCGGCCTCGCGCAGCTCGGTCACGCCGGCGGATGGGGTGATCACCCGGCGGGCATCTTCGGGTGCGGCGGCGTAGGATTGCATATGGCCCACAACCCGTTTGATCGGTTTGACAAGAAACCGGCGCACGGCCAGAAACAGCAGCAAGGCCGTCACGGCCGAGATGACAGCCGACAACAGCAGAATGCGCAACCCGTAGTCAATCATCGCCGCGCGCAGATCAGGGGTGTCCAGCGTCACCTCGATCAGCAACCCGGCCATGCGCGACGGTTCCCCGATCACGCGGATCACCTGCGGCTCTGGCTCGGCCAGCCGGGCCATGGCGTCGCGGATCAACTCGAATGCCGTGGCATTGCGCATATCAAAGGTGGCCGCAACCGGCGAAGGGATTGGCGAGGACAGCACCAGTTGCCGCGATTCATTACGGCGCAGAACAATGTTGAACACGCCGGCATTTTCCAAAAGTTCGTTTTGCAATTCGCCGCTAATATCTTCACTGGCCAGCAACGCAAGCGACGCGATTTGCGACCGATCCAGCCGAGCGTTCAGAAAATCCTCGCGGAAGCGCGCAATCGACGGCACGAAAATCAGGATTTCCGCCAGCATGACGAAAACCACCGTCAGGATCAGGAAACGCCCAGAAAGAGAGTTCAGCACCCGCATGTTGTCTTGCGTCCTTCAGGGAAGCCAGCGCTGCACCAGCCCCACGATTGTTTTCACCTTAGGATTATCAAACAGCCGAGGCGAGAAATAGGCCCCCGCCGCACGCTTGTTGATTTCTCCGATCGTGGGGTAGGGCGCGACCATGTTGGCAACATGTTTCATTTTCAGGCCATTGGCCAGCACGAGCGCCCAAAGGTTGATCAATTCTCCGGCCTGCGTGCCTGCAATCGACACCCCCACGGGGCGGCCGCGCACCACGATCACCTTGATCAGACCTTCGGTGTGGCGTTCGGCAATCGCCCGGTCGTTCTGTGCAAAGCGAAACCGGACGACCTCAAGCCTGTCGCCATGCGCGTCGCGCGCCTGCGCCTCGGTCAGGCCGACCTGCGCCAGTTCGGGGGCCGTGTAGGTCGCCCAAGGGATATGCGCTGTGCTGGCCTTGGCGGGCAGGCCAAACAGCGCCGAGCGAATGATGATCCCGGCGTGATATCCGGCAACATGGGTGAACTGCAGACCACCGGCCACGTCGCCAATGGCGTACACGCGTCGGTTGGTGGTTTTCAGGGCCGCATCCACCTTGATCCCGCTGCGGGTGGTTTCAATGCCTGCGGCGTCTAGGTTCAGGCGGTCAATATTCGGTGTGCGACCCACTGCCATAAGCAGGTGACTGCCTTTGAAGACGCGGCCATCCTTGGTTTCCACCTCGATCGCGCCAGCGGTGCCACGGATTTCGCTGGCCAAAGCGTCTTCGGCAATCTCGATGCCTTCGCCGCGCAGCGCGTCCAGAACCACTTGGGCGGTTTCCGGGTCATCTTTGCCAAGCGCTTTCATGCCTTCGATCACGGTCACCTTGCAGCCAAGCCTGCGATGCGCCTGCGCCATTTCCATGCCGATCGGGCCGCCGCCGATCACCAGCAAATGATCAGGCTTGTCGCGCAGCTCGAACAGGGTTTCGTTGGTAACATAAGGCACCGTCTCCAGCCCCGGAATAGGGGGCACCAAGGGGGACGAGCCGGTGGCGATGATGATGCGCCGCGCGTGGATCACGTGATCGCCGGCTTGCACC
>DATFJQ010000230.1:0-9579 GCA_035269125.1 Roseovarius sp. | reverse complement strand
CCGAAGGCGGAATGGCCGACAAAGTGCTGTCGAACGCGCCGGATGCGCGCGAAGGGTTTTTTGCCGTGCCGAAGGTGGTGGAATAATGACCGAGCTTAGCAAACTGACCATCGCCGCCGCACGCGACGCGCTGCGCAAGGGCGACGTGACCAGCCTTGAATTGACCGAAAGCTGCCTGTCGGACATCGACAGTGCAGGCGCGCTCAATGCATTTGTGCATAACACGCCCGATGTGGCGCGCGAACAGGCCAAGGCAGCCGATGATCGGATCAAAGGCGGCGACGCGCCCGCGATGTGCGGTATTCCCCTTGGCATCAAGGATTTGTTCTGCACCAAGGGTGTGGCCAGTCAGGCCGCCAGTGGCATTCTGAACGGGTTCAAGCCCGAATATGAGTCGACGGTCACGCAAAACCTGTTTGATGCAGGCGCGGTGATGCTGGGCAAGCTGAACATGGACGAATTCGCCATGGGCAGTTCCAATGAGACCAGCGTTTACGGCAATGCGGTGAACCCTTGGAAAGTGGATGACCGGCAACTGACGCCCGGTGGCTCGTCTGGCGGGTCGGCCAGCGCGGTCGCCGCTGACCTGTGCCTTGCCGCCACCGGCACCGATACCGGCGGATCAATCCGGCAACCTGCCGCGTTTACAGGCATCACCGGGATCAAGCCCACCTATGGCCGCTGTTCGCGCTGGGGCATTGTGGCGTTCGCATCGTCATTGGATCAGGCCGGGCCGATGACCAAAGACGTGCGCGATGCGGCGATCATGCTTGAGGCGATGTGCGGCCATGATCCCAAGGATTCGACATCAGCCGACATTCCCGTTCCGAATTTCGAGGCCATGCTGACCGGCGATATCAAGGGCAAGGTCATCGGCATCCCGCGCGAATATCGCATGGACGGCATGCCCGACGAAATTGAAAAACTGTGGGCCGATGGCACCGCCATGCTGAAAGATGCGGGTGCGGAAATTCGCGATATCTCCTTGCCGCACACAAAATACGCGTTGCCCGCCTATTACGTGATCGCACCGGCCGAGGCGTCATCGAACCTCGCACGGTATGACGGGGTGCGCTACGGTCACCGCGCCAAGCTGGAGCAGGGCGACGGCATCACCGAGATGTATGAGAAAACCCGCGCCGAAGGTTTTGGCGACGAGGTCAAGCGCCGCGTGATGGTGGGCACCTATGTGCTGTCGGCGGGCTTTTACGATGCCTACTATAACCGCGCCCGCAAGGTGCGCACCTTGATCAAGCGCGATTTTGAACAGGTGTTCGCCGATGGCGTCGATGCGATCCTGACCCCGGCCACACCGTCGGCGGCCTTTGGGCTTGGCGAAATGACCGATGCCGATCCGGTGCAAATGTATCTCAATGACGTGTTTACCGTCACCGTCAATCTGGCCGGGTTGCCGGGCATCTCGGTTCCGGCTGGCGTGGATAAACAGGGGTTGCCCCTTGGCCTGCAACTGATTGGGCGACCGTGGGAAGAGGGTGATTTGCTGAATACTGCCTATGCGCTTGAACAAGCGGCGGGATTTGTGGCCAAGCCTGAAAAATGGTGGTAAGCAACCGCGTGATGTGAACGATGGCAGGACAAAGCAGATGCGTTTTATTCTTGGTGTGACGGCCCTTGCGGCCTTGACGGCCTGTTCTGCGTCGGTTCCTGACAGCGGTGCCGGTGTCGGGTTCGGTGACTACACGGAATACGAGGCGCAAAGACAGGCGCGCGAGGCGCAATTGACTGGTGCCGCCGTGCCCGCCCCGAACGCCGTTTCGTCCGAGAGCTTGGACGGCGCGAGCGCACCCGCGCAATCCGGCGCAGCCTCGGATCTGGCGGCAGAAACCCGCGCCGCTTTGGCCGAGCGCGAAGGCAATTCGGGCCAGCCCGTGGTGCAAGCTGACCCAAGCAATCCGGCCCCGCAAACCGTGACAACGGCCACGGGAATTTCCGAGGAAACGAATTTTGATGCAGTCAGCGGTGAGCGCAGCATCGAAAGTGACGCCGAATTGATTGCCCGCAACCGCGCGCAATACAAAGTGATTGCGCCAGAAGCATTGCCGCAACGCTCGGGCAATGCCGAGCCGAACATCGTGCAATACGCGTTGCAAAGCAATCATCCCATCGGCACGCAGGTTTTCAGCCGCCGGGGCCTCAATAAAGAAACAAGGTTCCTGCGCGCTTGTGCGAAATACGCGTCGCCCGATCAGGCGCAGATCGCGTTTTTGTCAAAGGGCGGGCCGCAGCGGGATCGCTTGGGCGTCGACCCGGATGGTGATGGTTATGCCTGCCGCTGGGATCCGCGCCCCTTCCGCAAGGCCCTCGGTGGCTGACACGGTGCGCGCAATCTGGCACCCGTCGCCAAATCATGGGCCGCGCCGTGGCGGGGCCATTCCCGATATCATCGTGCTGCATTACACCGCCATGGGCAAAGCAGACGCCGCGTTGAAGCGGTTATGTGACCCTGCCGTCGAAGTGTCCGCACATTACCTGATCGGCACCTGCGGCACCGTTTGGCAGATGGTGGAGGAACACAGCCGCGCGTGGCATGCCGGGGCAGGGCAGTGGGGCGACGTCTGGGATGTCAATTCGCGTTCAGTCGGGATCGAATTGGACAATACCGGGCATCACCCGTTCCCCGACCCGCAGATGCGCGCGCTTGAGGCGTTGATGGGCGGCATCATGACCCGTTGGCGCATCCCGCCTCAGCGTGTGATCGCGCATTCGGATATGGCTCCGGCGCGCAAATGCGACCCAGGTCCACGGTTTGACTGGGCCCGTCTGGCGCGTTTGGGGCTTTCGGTTTGGCCCAAGGTGTCCGCCGTGCGGGGGGATTTCGTGCAAAATGCGCGCCGGTTCGGATATCCAATGAATCCGGATGACGGCGCGCAGGCCGCAGATTTGGCCTTGCAAGCCTTTCGCCAGCGGTTTCGCCCTTGGGCCAATGGCCCATTGGATGACACGGATCGCGCGCTGATGGCGGATTTGGCGGCGCGTTATCCCGTTGACCAAGACCACATGGATGCCTAGATAGCCTTGCGCGGAAGGCTGGATGGCCGCGGGGTGCTTGTCGCTCCGAGGAAAGTCCGGACTCCACAAGGCAATGGTGCCGGGTAACGCCCGGCCGGGGAAACCCGAGGGAAAGCGCCACAGAAAACAAACCGCCGCGCATGCCGCGGTCAGGGTGAAACGGTGGGGTAAGAGCCCACCGCGGGGCTGGCAACAGCGCCGGCATGGCAAGCCCCACCAGGAGCAATGCCGAATAGGGATCACGCGCGGGGGCAGGTCTTGGGCCACGGTCTGGGATACCGCCCGCAGGGACGTCTTGCCCCAGTGATCCGGGTTGGCAGCTTGAGGTGCCGTGGCAACACGGTGCCCAGAGGAATGGTCATCCAGTTCCGAACCAAGGTTCGGGATGGACAGAATCCGGCTTACAGGCCTTCCGCGCTATTTTTACCGCTGTCTTACGCAGGCAAGGCTTTTCACCGGGCACGACCGCGCTAATATCGCTTCATGCCTTACGAGTGGACCAAAGACCCCAATGAATTGCAGGCATCGCGCCTTAAGCTGTGGCCTTATCGGTCATTGCCGCGCAAAGGATTTGCCGCGTTCATTCTTGCGACATTCGCTCTGATCACGGTGCCGCTTTACCCGTTGCTGGGCACCGTAGTTTTATGGGCTCTGCTGCCATTTTTGCTGTTGGCTGTGGCGGCGATCTGGTGGGCTTTGGAAAAATCCTATCGCGATGCGGATATGACCGAAGAACTTTCGATTGATCCTGACCAAACGCATCTGGTGCGCACAAACCCCGGTGGCGCGCGTCAGGAATGGGAGTGCCTGAGTTATTGGGCGCGCGCCCACATCCACCCCACCGGGGGGCCGGTTGCCAATTACATCACGCTGCGCGGCTCTGATCGCGAAGTCGAAATTGGTGCGTTTCTGTCCGAGGAGGAACGCAAGGTGCTATACGGTGAGATATTGGACGCCCTGAAGGTCGCCAACGCGCAGCGCCCCGTGCAATAGCGCGGGATCTGCGGTTTGGTCAGCTCAGCTTGTCTTTGATCCGTGGGCCAACAGCACCAAAATCCATCTGGCCGGTGTATTTTTCTTTCAGGCGGCCCATGATCTTGCCCATGTCGCGAATTGATTTCGCGTCAACCTCCGCAATCGCGGCATCAATCGCGGTTTCGGTCTCCTCGTCGCTCAGCTGGCGGGGCAGGAACTCTTCGATCACGGCAATCTCTTGGCGCTCGCGTTCGGCCAGATCCAGCCGCCCGCCTTCTTCGTAGGCGCGCACGCTTTCTTGGCGCTGCTTGGTCATCTTGCCAAGGATTGCAAGGATATCGGTATCGGTCACGCCGTCTTCGCCATCGCTGCCGCGCCGCGCGATATCTTGATCCTTGATCGCCGCGTTTATCAAACGCAAGGTCGCAAGGCGGGCTGTCGCCTTGTCTTTCATCGCCTGTTTCAGGGCCGTGTTCACGCGCTGTCGCAAATCCATTCCGGCTTATTCCATCCTGTGGTCACAAGTCGGTGACCCTATAGAAATAGAATCTGGCTGACAACCGGTTTAGGATGTGCCCGATCGCCTTGTTTTGTGGCTTTGAGCCGTGGCCATCTTGTCCCTTGACCCTACCGTGGCAGGCTCATACATATCCGCCAATTTGCCCGTATCCGGAGACTCGTCCCATGGCCCACGCGACCCAAGACCGCCCGACCGCCTGCTTGGCCCTAGCTGACGGCACAATGTTTTACGGCAAGGGCTTTGGTGCGGTCGGGGACACCACTGCCGAGCTGTGTTTCAATACCGCGATGACCGGCTATCAGGAAATCATGACCGACCCGTCCTATGCCGGCCAAGTGGTGACCTTTACCTTTCCGCATATTGGCAATGTCGGCGTGAATCCCGATGACGATGAAACAGCCGAGCCTGTGGCCGAAGGTATGGTGGTGAAATGGGATCCGACCGAACCCAGCAACTGGCGGGCAACCGAAACGCTGGCCGGCTGGATGGCCAAGCGTGGGCGCATTGCAATCGGCGGCGTCGATACCCGCCGCCTGACCCGTGCGATCCGTCAGCAGGGCGCGCCGCATGTGACGCTGGCCCACGACCCCGAAGGCAATTTCGATACTGCCGCACTTGTTGAAAAGGCACGGGCCTTTGCGGGCTTGGAAGGTATGGATCTGGCGCGTCGCGTCACCTGCGCACAATCCTATCGGTGGGATGAAATGCGGTGGGCGTGGCCCGAGGGATACGTCAAACAGACCGACGCCAAGCATAAGGTGGTTGCCATAGATTATGGGGCCAAGCGCAATATCCTACGCTGTCTGGCAAGCGCGGGCTGCGATGTGACTGTCCTGCCTGCCACGGCCACGGCCGAGGATGTTCTGGCCCTGGCCCCCGATGGGGTGTTCCTGTCGAACGGTCCGGGCGATCCGGCGGCAACCGGCGAATATGCCGTGCCGATGATCAAGGGCGTTCTGGACAAGGGGTTGCCGATGTTTGGCATCTGTCTTGGCCATCAGATGCTGGCGCTGGCGCTTGGCGCGAAGACCGTCAAGATGAACCACGGTCATCATGGGGCAAACCATCCGGTCAAGGATATCGAGACTGGCAAGGTCGAAATCACCTCGATGAATCATGGCTTTGCCGTCGATAGCCAGAGTTTGCCCGAAGGCATCAAGGAAACGCATGTCTCGCTGTTTGATGGATCGAATTGCGGCTTGCGCATGTCGGATCGCCCGGTGTTTTCCGTGCAGCACCACCCCGAGGCAAGCCCCGGCCCGCAAGACAGTTTTTACCTGTTCGAGCGTTTCGCGGCCTCGATGGCGGAGTAAGCCGCCCGCTTTAACGTTTTGTTAACTAATAATTTACTGACGGTTAACCTTCCTTGCCCATTGTTGAACGCGCAATCAGGGCAAGGAGGGAGACATGGGGATTTCAGAGCTGCGCCAACTTGGTGCGCCCCGTGGTATTCCGGCAGAGGGTCAAACAGGCGTCGGCCATGATCTGGTGCGGCGTGGCGTGATCTCGCGATCGGATCTGGACCTTGCTCAGATCGTTCAGCGCCATTGCGATGCGCCGTTGGATGACATCCTGCAAGCCGAAGGGCTAAGCGACGAACCGTCTTTGTTGGCCGCCCACGCCGCCCGGCTTGGCGCGCGCACCGCGTCGCAGGACGATTTGACAAGCCTTCCCGAATTTCACAGCCACACCGACCCACGGGTATTGATCCGGCATGGTGTTCTGCCTGTCACCGATCATGATGGTCAGCCCGCCATCTTGACCCATGGCGCCATGCAAATGTCTGACGTGGCGGATATCCTGCCACACGGGATTGATCCGACACAGACACGCCTTTTGCTGGCCCCGCGCACAGCATTGCAGACCACAATAGCGCAGCGGCATCGCGATACCCTGACAAAGGCCGCACAAGCCCGCGTTCCGGCCTTGGAAAGCTGCCGAAGATGGGGCAATAATTTCGGCCGTCGTCTGGGGTTTACCATAGTGTTTTTGACGGGGCTTCTGGCGCTTTCTCTGGCCTTTCCGGTGGCGGTGTTCGGGGTTTTTGTCGGCTGGGCGGCGCTGACCCTGATCATTTCCGCCGGTCTGAAAACCGCCGCGTTCATTGCCCGCATGGCGGCGGGTGATGCCGCTCTGCCATCGGCACCGGCCCCGCAGGCCGGGGTGCCCTTGCCAAAAGTGTCGGTGCTGGTGCCCCTGTTTCGCGAAACGGAAATCGCCCACCACCTGATTGCCCGCCTGTCACGGCTGACATACCCCAAGTGCTTGCTGGATGTCGTTCTGGTGCTTGAGGAAGAAGACGACCTGACCCGGCAGACCTTGGCGCAAATTGATCTTCCGCCATGGATCAGGGCCGTTGTCGTGCCGGATGGTCAGCCGCGCACCAAGCCGCGGGCGATGAACTATGCGCTGGATTTTTGCCGGGGCGATATCATCGGCATTTTCGATGCCGAAGATGCGCCCGACCCCGATCAGATCACGGCGGTCGCACGTCGGTTTCAGCAGGCCCCGGCACATATGGTCTGTTTGCAGGGCATCCTTGATTACTACAACCCGCGCCAAAACTGGTTGGCGCGCTGCTTTACCATCGAATATGCGACTTGGTTCCGCATGATTTTGCCCGGCATGGCGCAGCTTGGCTTTGCCATCCCGCTTGGCGGAACAACGTTATATTTTCGCCGCGATGCCTTGGAACAGTTGGGCGGATGGGATGCCCATAACGTGACCGAAGATGCCGACCTTGGCTTTCGGTTGGCGCGGCATGGCTACCGCACCGAGATGCTGCACACTGTCACCGGCGAAGAGGCCAATTGCCGCCTTTGGCCATGGATCAAGCAGCGGTCCCGGTGGCTGAAGGGCTATATGACGACATACTTGGTGCATATGCGCCGCCCGGCGCAGCTATATCGCCAATTGGGGGCATGGAAGTTCTGGGGGTTTCAGGCGCATTTCATCACCGCCTTGTCGCAGTTTGTTCTGGCGCCGTTTCTGTGGTCTTTCTGGCTGATCCTGTTTGGTTTGCCGCACCCTTTGGACGCGGTTCTGGCACGTGATTTGCTATTGGCTTTCGGCAGCCTGTTTTTGATGGTCGAGGTGGTCAATATCGTGATCCATGCCGCCTCGGTCCGCGGGCCAGGGCATCGCCATTTGCTACCGTGGGTGCCGACAATGCACCTTTATGCGCCGCTTGGGGCCATTGCCGCCTACAAGGCGCTTTATGAGTTGGTTCTCAAGCCGTTCTTTTGGGATAAAACCACGCATGGCCTGTCTTTGAAACCTGATGCGCGGGCGAAAGACACCGCATCAGACCAAGGTGTCAACCTCACCTGAGTCCAGCTTAAGCCGTGTGACGAACGCCTTTGAGATATGCGCCTTGAGCGCGTCACCCGCCGCCGCCGCATCGCGCGTCTCGATCGCCGAGACAATGGCGTCATGCTCTTTCAACGCGTCTTCGGGGCGGCCAAGGGCCGCTAGCGACGTGGTGGCCATCAACGCCATCGAGCGATGCACAAGATCCAGTTGCTGCACCAGAAACCGGTTATGCGAGGCCAGATGAATTTGCTTGTGAAAGCGCCGGTTGGCGCGGGCCATGGCCTGCGGGTCATTCAGAAGCGCCCGGTCATCCTCGACCATATCGCGCAACACGCGCACTTCTTCGTCGGTTGCATGGCGGGCGGCAAGGTTTGCGGCCAATCCTTCAAGCTCGGCGCGGACGACATAAAGCTCGGCCAGTTGGTTGTGATCCAAGGAGGCCACGATCAGGCTGCGCCCGTCACGTGTGAGCAAGGATTGCGTTTCCAGACGTTGTAACGCCTCGCGGATTGGGGTCCGCGATACGCCAAAGCGTTCCGCAAGATCGCTTTCGACCAAACGATCGCCGGGTTTGTAAAGCCCGATATCAATCGCTTCCAAGATCAACGTGTAGGCATCTTTTTGCGGCGTTTTCATAAGCACGGCCTGTCCCTGTTGTTTGATCCGGCGACACTAAGCGGGGAAGGGTCCGATTATCAAGGGCCACGCGATTGCACCCGATGTCGCGCCAGCCTATGGTGCGATCATGCCGAAACAAAGCTTTGATCATGTGGATAGCTGGGTGTTCGATCTGGACAACACGCTTTACCCACCCCAAGTGCGGCTGTTCGATCAGATCGAACAGCGCATGACCGAATATGTGATGAACGCCCTGCATCTCGATCAGGCCGAGGCCGATCGGTTACGCGATCACTACTGGCGGCAACATGGCACCACCCTTGCGGGGTTGATGCGCGAGCATGGCCTTGATCCTGACCCATATCTTGTGGCGGTGCATGATATTTCGTTTGACGCGCTTCTGCCTGATATCAACCTGCGCAATGCCATCCTTGGCCTGCCGGGGCGCAAGATCGTCTACACCAATGGCAGCGGCCCCTATGCCGAGCAGGTGATCGACCGGCGCGGGCTATCGGGTTTGTTTGACGCGGTTTATGGTGTGGAACATGCGGGCTACAGGCCCAAACCCGAACACGCGGCGTTCGAGGCGATCTTTCAGCTTGACGGGCTGACACCCGCACGCGCCGCCATGTTCGAGGATGATCCGCGCAACCTGCTTGCGCCGCACGCCATGGGGATGCGGACGATACATGTGGCCCCGGATGCACTGAAAACCGATCACATCCATTTCCATACCGATGATTTGGCCGGGTTTCTGACGCAACTGGTATGAACTGTCGCATGCGGCGAAATGTGCCTTTGTAGACTGACGTCTGATCATATTTATGTCTCGAAACAATTTCACACGCGCAAGGACAGATCATGACAGCCTCCGAAACCTACACCGCATCCAACACCGATGAGCAGCACAGCGACAGCACGGAAAAAGACCCTGATATCGCGATTGCCGGGCCGATTTTGCTGACTGTCGTCATGCTGGTCGCGGCATGGGCCGGCAGCTTTGTGATGTGGGGTGTTCCCGGCCTGTATATTCCGGCTGTGGCAATGGTTCCGGTGATGATGGCTGTGTTGGTCTGGATTTCCCGGGGCTGAGGCAATCGCGCTGCTGGCGCATGTCGGCAGAG
>DATFJQ010000229.1:0-2673 GCA_035269125.1 Roseovarius sp. | reverse complement strand
GGGTTTTGACAGGATGGGGGCAGGGGTCAAGGGGAAACAGGCTGCACGTGGTTCAAGACCACACCGGCGCTGCACCGGGGCCGCACCGGTGCGCTGGTTTGAGTATTTTTGGAACAATGAAGCGGCAGGTGCCTGAACGTCATGCGCTTGCGCCTAGAAGTCCTGTTCGGCGCCTTGTTGCCATGGCTTGATCAGGTTGCCAAAGCGGGTGAACTGCGATTCGAAGCTGAGTTCGACCGTGCCGATGGGGCCGTGACGCTGTTTGCCGATGATCACCTCGGCCTTGCCATGCAGGCGCGACATGCGGTCTTGCCAAGCGGCCATTTCATCGAGCCGTTCGTCTGAGGGTTTTTCGCGCTCCACGTAATATTCTTCGCGGAACACGAACATGACCACGTCGGCATCTTGTTCGATTGACCCGGATTCGCGCAGGTCTGAAAGCTGTGGGCGTTTGTCGTCTCGGCTTTCCACCTGACGCGACAGCTGGGACAGCGCCATGACCGGAATGTTCAATTCCTTGGCAATCGCCTTGAGGCCCATAGAGATTTCGCCGATTTCCTGCACCCGGTTGTCGGAGGTGCCGCGCACCAGTTGCAGGTAGTCGACGATCAGCAAATCCAGCCCGTGAATGCGTTTCAGCCGCCGCGCCCGCGCGGCCAGCTGTGCAATCGGCAGCGCCGGGGTGTCGTCGATGAACAGCGGGCAGGATTCCAGTTCTTTGGCGGCGTCGACGAAGCGGCGGAATTCGCTTTCCTCCATGTCGCCTTGACGGATCTTGTGCGAGGAGATTTCCGAGGCTTCCGCCAAGATCCGCCCGGCCAATTGCTCGGCGCTCATTTCGAGGCTGTAAAAGCCCACCACGCCGCCATCGACCGTGCCTTCGGTGCCATCGGGCAGGGTGCCCCGCTTATAGGCCTTGGCCACGTTGTAAGCGACGTTGGTGGCCAGCGAGGTTTTGCCCATCGACGGGCGCCCGGCCAGAATAAGAAGGTCGGATTTGTGCAGCCCGCCCAATTTCTTGTCCATGTCGATCAGCCCGGTCGACACCCCGGCCAAGCCGCCTTCGCGTTGATAGGCGGCGTTGGCGACGTTGACCGCATCGGTCACGGCCTTGAGGAACGACTGAAACCCGCTGTCGGATTGGCCTTGTTCACTGAGCTTGTAGAGTTTCTGCTCGGCCTCGATGATCTGGTCGCGCGGTTCGCTTTCCACTTCGGCGCGGGTAGCCTTGCCGACGATGTCTTGGCCAAGGCCGATCAATTCGCGCCGGATCGCCATATCGTGGATCATCTGGGCGTAGTCGCGCACCGCAAAGGCGCTGATCGCCGCGCCTGCCAGTTTGGCCAGATAGGCCGGGCCGCCCAGTTCCTTGAGCCCCTCATCGTCGTCCAGAAACGCCTTGAGCGTGACCGGCGAGGCCAGATTGCCCTTGGCGATGCGCGCCACGGCGGTTTCATAAATGCGCTGATGCACGGGGTCGTAAAAGTGATGCGGTTGGATGATCGAGGCGACGCGGTCATACACGTCGTTGTTGGTCAGGAGCGCGCCCAATAGCTGCTGCTCGGCCTCGATTGAATGTGGCATGGCTTGGGCGGCGTCGGCCTCGGTGCCAGGGTTTACGCCGGCGGCGTTGAAACTTGCGACTTCATTCATGGTATCCCCCGATCCTTCTGGGACGTGGTCTTAGCTTTGCCAGACATGTGGCGGCAATGGGAACAAACCTGTGGATGATATGTGTATAAAATAGCACACATGATTTAGGGGTGCAGCCCAAAACTGACGCTGCATGTTGTGGGGTTGTCGGGCTGTGCACGGGTGGCCGTGACCATAAAGCAGCAATGGGATTTTTTATCCGCCTCTGGTCGGGCACGCTTAGCTGCGTGCAGCCTGCCATGCGCGGGGATCGTTGAGAAACGATTCGACGCCGTTCAGGGTGGCGTCGTCAAACGCGCCTTGGGCGCGGGCCTCGGCCAGAACATCCCACCATGTGCACAGGTGATGCAGCGCCACACCGTGATCGCCAAGGGTCTTTTCGGTTTCCGGGAAGATGCCGTAGTAGAAAATCACTGCCGTGTGCCCGCAGGTGGCGCCGGTCTCGCGGATCGCGTCCACAAAGCTGAGTTTGGAACCGCCATCGGTGGTCAGGTCTTCGACCAGCAACACGCGCTGACCTTCGGCCATATCGCCTTCGATCCGGGCGTTGCGGCCATAGCCCTTGGGCTTCTTGCGCACATAAGTCATCGGCAAGGCCATGCGTTCGGCCACCAGTGCGGCAAAAGGGATGCCCGCGGTTTCGCCGCCAGCGATGTTGTCGAACGCTTCTAGCCCTGCGTTGCGCATCACGGTGACGGTCAGGAAATCCATCAGCGTTGACCGGATGCGTGGATATGAGATCAGCTTGCGACAGTCGATGTAGGTGGGCGAGGGCAGGCCGCTGGCCAGCGTGAACGGTTCATCGGCATTGAAGTGCACCGCGCCGATTTCCAGCAACATCCGCGCGGTCAGGCGGGCGATCTCTTGGGGCGAGGGGTAGGAGGTCGGGATCATCGTATTTGTCCTTTGCAGGCCGTGCGCCAGAGATTTCATGCCGTCGGCAAAGTGTGGGCAGTGGAGGCTTTACAACGTCGCTTGAGAGACGACAAGAACCTGCATCGCCACCCATAGCGTGCCGAC
>DATFJQ010000228.1:0-3345 GCA_035269125.1 Roseovarius sp. | reverse complement strand
CCAACGCAGCCATCCCGACCCCCGTTCCAATCACCCTTTGACGCCCCGTTCCGCCTGTCGTATTGCCACGCCAGCGGTCCCTTAGCTCAACTGGATAGAGCAGCTGACTTCTAATCAGCAGGTTGGGGGTTCGAGTCCTCCAGGGATCGCCAATAATATCAATGTAGAACATGCCACCTGAAATAGGTGCGAGATGCACTACTGGCCGGTCTGGCGAAGCTGCGTTGTGGCATGGCAACCAACTGCGGAAGTCAGCTTTGGGACGTCAAAGCCGATCGGATCGCATCGGTCAGCCGCAAGTAGGGATGGGGCTGCGTCATTGCGATTTTGCGCGCAGCACATGGCGTGCTCTGCGATTTTCCCTTTGGTTACACAGATTGAACGCGTTCAATTTTTGGATGAAGATCTAAAAACAAGACAGATATGGCCAAACTGGCCAAGGGCGGAACCGTATGAATGGTGGATCGCCCACGGGCGCCCCGACGGAGGCTGTGCTGGTTGCCGGGCCGCTCGCTCCGTCGTGATGTTCATATGATGTGCCGTTTGAAACGTTGGGGCGCTATCGTCCGTGTCTTTGTTCGACCGCCAAATGATGGCTGGGTAACCGGAAAAGCACATGACTTTGAATTTTAATCCACCATTTGACTACGGTGGCATGTCACGCCACCCGTTCTGTTGGCAGGGCAACAACATCGTGCCTGCATAGCTCAAGCGATGAACATCTTGTCAGGACAAAAATTAAAATACTTCACTTATCAAAAACATTGTATTTTCCAAAGAATTTTTGGAACTCTGACTGTCCAGCTTTCTGCATGGCGTTCATTGTTTTTGCGTAGTGAGTCAATGAGAGGCGCCTTGCGGAGTGGTCGCCTTCACCATGGGTTGCAGTAAAAGCTCCCTTATTTGGTCGGATATATCCTGACATAAGCAAGCCACACAATTCGCGGCCAAAAACACTGACTATAAACTCATCTCCTGTATAAATTTTCAGGTCGTTTATCGCCGAAACGGGTTCAAACAGCTTTTTCCTATGAGCGTTCGCGATCAACCAAACATCATTAAGCAGGGCCGTCCAACCATGCTTTTTCAGCCAAGCATATTTGAACTGATCATCGTGAAACATCATTCCATTGTGCTCTTTACCTTGCGAATCCGCACTGGATCCCGGGTTGAAAGCCTGCCCTTTTGGTTCAAACTCTTTGTATTTTTGGTGAGTGAAGCCACCTACTCCATGTTGAGACTTTACCACCCGCCCAAAATATTGCTTGTTTTCACCATGGGTTGCAAAATGCTCATAGTACCTGAACGCTTCTTCTTTGGATGGCGTCAAACCTGGCCCACCTGAATAGTGAGAAAGAGCGCTCTGGTAATCATTATAGAATTCCTCGCGGTAATACTGAAAACTGTCACTCATGGTAAACTCCCTTTTTGATCATGAAGATGGCCTAATTCAAAACTTGCCCAAGCATGAATAACCTCCAGCCAGTCTAACCGACATTTCCCAAGTGACCAGCCGCAAGACCTCTAAATCGACTGACAGGGCCAGTGGGTCAAGCGTATTGTGCCCGTGATGGCCGGGATTGCCGCGCGAGGACGCCGATTTGGGCGGATCAGGCCGTGTACCCGCGTCATCCTGCGGTAACATCGGGTTTTTCAATGCAAAGGACAAACCTGGCCAGCCACTTTCGTTCGGTCTGGGGTGGATCGTGGTCACGCGCATGAGGGTTGCGCTCGCAATCGGCGGATCGCGGGGAGGATGGCCCCACCATCGGGCCGGTGACCACCACCTCGCCAAGTTGAAAAATGATGACGCGGGCGTGGCGGATGATTCGGACCCCGATCTCGATCAGCTTCAGTTCTAGGCTGGCGAACGACCCGTCCGCCATGGCCTCTGGCAGTTCCGGACACATCCCGCGCGCGTCAAGCGCTTCGGCAGACAAGCTGGTTTCTGCGGCGATCAGATGGCGGGCTTGTGGGGAAGACGGCGAGGGCCGGACCGGTTGCACCGGTCCGGCCCGCTTTTGCATCGGCTCAGGCGGCCGGAAGGGCAAAGGCGCGTGCAGCAGCGCCGTCGCGCGCGCCGTAATGCCCCAGCACGCTGGCCGCAAGACGCGCCCCGGTCGCCCCGGCACGGTCAACAGGCTGCCCCTGGGCAAGCCCGGCAAGGAACCCGCTGGCATAGGCATCGCCCGCGCCGGTGCTGTCGACCACCTGCGCGACCGGTGCTGCGGGCACGTGGTGCCGACTGTTGGCGTCGGCCACCCAAGACCCCTTCTCATGCTCGGTGACAGCGGCAACCGCCACTTGGGACATGGCCCAGTCCAGCGCCGCCTCGGCGTCGTCGCAGCCGGCCAGCGCGCCAATCTCGACATGGTTGCCGATCAGGACGTCGACGTAGCGCTCCACCGCATCGCGCATGGCCGCAAGGTTGCGCTCAACGCAGCCCGCATCGGACGGCGTCAATGCCACCTTGGCGCCGGCCGCCTTGGCGGCCTGGGCCAGCGTTTCGATCACCTCTGCGCCATGCGGCGCATCCCAGAGGTACCCCTCGATGAAGAGAATGTCGAAATTCTCCGGCAGGGCCGCGCGCGCCTCGAAGGGCATCAGCGTGGTCGCCGCACCCAGGTAGGTGCTCATCGTCCGTTCGCCGTCCGGCGTGACAAGAACCACGCAGCGCCCGGTCCCGTGGTCGCCATTCTGGGCAATCGCAACGGGCGCGGCCAGGTCAAGCCCCGTCATTTCCCCGCGAAAGGTGTCGCCCAGGTCATCATCGGCAACCTTGCCGATATAGGTGCCCCGCACAGGCGTTTCGGCCATATGCGCAATCGTGTTGGCAACCGAGCCGCCGGACTGGCGCATGCCCGGCCCGACCTCCTGGAACAGGGCATGGGCGGCCTCGGCCTCGACCAGGTGCATGCCGCCCGGCGTCAGCCCGTGGCGGGTGACCACCTCGGGCTGCACGGCGACAACGACATCGACCAGGGCATTGCCCAGGCCAACGACATGGGGTGTCTGTTCACTCATCTCGACCTCCCTCAATACCGGTAGTGTTCTGGTTTGAAGGGGCCTTCCGGGGTGACGCCGATGTAGGACGCCTGATCCGGCGAGAGCTGGGTCAGCTTCACGCCGATCCGGCCCAGATGCAGGCGGGCGACCTTTTCGTCCAGGTGCTTGGGCAGGATGTAGACCTGGTTGTCGTAATTCTCGCCGTTCTTCCACAGCTCGATCTGCGCCAGCACCTGGTTGGTGAAGGACGCGGACATCACGAAGGACGGGTGGCCGGTGGCATTGCCAAGGTTCAGCAGGCGGCCTTCGGACAGCAGGATCAGACGATTGCCGGAGGGC
>DATFJQ010000227.1:0-3101 GCA_035269125.1 Roseovarius sp. | reverse complement strand
TTGCCCTTGGGTTTGTCGAAAAGATAGCCCTCAAGAAACAAAAGCGCGGCAGCGCCAGCCACGTCGTCGTCCACGTCATCGGGGCCCAGTTCGGACGAGATGCCAAGGTACGTATTCATCGAACGTTCGCCATCGGGTGACACGAAGATCATCGAACGCGACGTGGGCAGTTCGCCATTGGCAACCGGGGCGTTGACGAAATCAATGCCCTCACGGGTCATAGCGTTCGCGTAATAGTGCCCCAATTCGTCATCATGCACGCGGCCAATGAACCCTGTGCTTAGCCCCAAGGCCCCCAAGCCGGCGATGGTATTGGCGACCGAGCCGCCGGGCATCTGCGTGCGATTTTCCATTTGCTCGAACAAGAACGCGCCGCGCTCCTGCTCGACCAGTTGCATGACGCCTTTTTCGATGCCCATGCGGGTCAGAAATTGATCATCGGCTTGGCTGATGACATCGACAACGGCATTGCCGATGCCGACGGCCTGATATTGGGTCATTGGGTCTTATCCTCGAATTGGCACAGGTCACGGATGATACAGGTGGGGCACATCGGCTTGCGCGCCTTGCAATGGTAACGGCCATGCAAAATCAGCCAGTGATGCGCGTGGTGTTGGAAATCGACGGGAATATTGTCTTCGATGGCCCGCTCAACCGCGTCGACGTTCTTGCCGGGGCAGATGCCGGTGCGGTTGCCGACGCGGAAAATGTGGGTATCGACCGCCTGAGCGGGATAGCTCCACCACATGTTCAGCACCACATTCGCGGTTTTGCGGCCCACACCCGGCAATGATTGCAGCGCGGCGCGGGAATTGGGCACGATGCCATTATACTCGTCGACCAGAATTTTCGACAGCTTGATCACGTTCTTGGCCTTGTTGCGATAGAGGCCGATTGTCTTGATATGCTCGATCAGCCCTTCTTCGCCCAAGTCCAGCATTTTTTGCGGGGTGTCGGCCACTTTGAACAGCTCACACGTGGCGCGGTTCACGCCAACATCGGTGGCCTGCGCCGACAATGCGACGGCCACGACAAGGGTATAGGCGTTGACGTGATCCAATTCCCCCTTGGGTTCGGGATCAGCCGCCTGAAACCGCGAGAAAATTTCGCGTATTGTGTGATAGTCAAGTTGCTTGGCCATGCCCGCCCATATGCCCCGAACGGGCGCAATGCGCAACATTCGGGTCGCGTGATCGCTTTGCCGGTCGTAAAATAACAGTGCAGCGCAAGGAAACGCCATGATCGACACGACCCAACAAAGCTATCATTACCATGTCATGCGCCGCGCGCTTGATCTGATCGACACGTCGGATGCGCCCCTGACGCTTGAGGATTTGGCCCGCGATATGCAAATGAGTCCGTCGCATTTTCAGCGCCTGTTTTCGGCTTGGGTCGGGGTGTCGCCCAAGCGGTATCAGCAGTATCTGACTCTGGATCACGCCAAGGCGCTGTTGGCAGAGCGGCATACCATGCTTGAGGCGGCCGATGCGGTAGGTTTGTCAGGCACCGGTCGGTTGCATGACTTGTTTCTGCGCTGGGATGCCATGAGCCCCGGTGCCTATGCACGGCGTGGTGCGGGGCTGGATATACGTTATGGCTGGTTCGAAAGCCCCTTTGGCGATGTTCTGGCCATGGGCACCGACAGGGGCCTGTGTGGTTTGGCTTTTGTCGAGGAATGCGGGCGTGACGCCGCATGGCAAGACATGACCAGCCGCTGGCCCGAGGCCGAGTTTACAAATGCACCAAACGCCATATCGGGCTGGGTTAGCGCGGCGTTTGGCGGGCAAGGGCAGGCGGCGCTGCACATGATCGGCGCGCCCTTCCAGATCAAGGTGTGGGAGGCTTTGCTGCGCGTGCCCACAGGCCACGTGACAACCTATTCCGATATTGCGCGCGCGGTCGGCAACCCCAACGCCGTGCGCGCCGTAGGCACGGCTGTGGGGCGCAATCCGGTCAGCTTTCTCATCCCATGCCACCGGGCGCTGCGCAAATCCGGCGGGCTTGGCGGGTACCACTGGGGCCTGCCGGTGAAGCGGGCAATTCTGGCATGGGAAAGCGCCCGGATCGACGCGTGACGGGCGCCATTATGCAGGGCCAAAATGCGCGGAATGCTGCCTATTTCCCCGTCGTTTTGGCTTGGGTAAGCGCGTGTTATTGCATAACATATCCATAACCCTCTTGGATTGGAGGGACATGCAAAAAGAGGCACGCAATATGATCCGAGCGAAACACTCTATCCTTTTTCTGGCTGGGGCATCCCTGTTTACGGCCACGGCCTGTACCGATCCCGCAAGGCTTTCGCCGCAGGATCCAAACCAGAAAGCCAAGCAAGGCGCGCTATTGGGCGGTGTTCTTGGGGCTGGTCTTGGCGCAATCGTCAGCGAAGACAAAGGCAAAGGCGCGTTGATCGGTGGCGCACTGGGCGCTGCTGGCGGTGCGGTTTATGGAAATGTTCTGGACAAGCAAGAGGCCGAGCTGCGCCAGCAGTTGGACGATGACCGCGTGCGCATCACCAATACCGGTGATCGGCTGATCGTGACCCTGCCACAAGACATCCTGTTCGACGTCGACAGTTCGAGCGTGCAACCCGGCCTGCGTGGCGATCTTATGGCAGTGGCCAGCAGCCTGCGCAGCTACCCCGACTCGACCGTTCAGGTCGTCGGCCACACCGATAACACCGGCGACGCGATGTATAACCAACGCCTGTCCGAACGCCGCGCCAATGCCGTTGCCGATGTGCTGATGGAAGGCGGGGTATCGTTTGGACGGATCCAGACATTTGGGCGGGGTGAAAACCAGCCCGTCGCAGATAACCTGACCGAGGCTGGCAAAGCCCGCAATCGCCGTGTTGAAATCGTAATTTTGCCGAACGCGGCGTAATCGCGTTTTTTGAGACGAAACAAGAAAACCCCGGCAGGCGCGGTGCTTGCCGGGGTTTTCTATGTTCAGCACGTCGCGCTTTACATGGCGTCGATCATCTCGGCTTGTTTGACGATCACTTCGGCCTGCTTGATCGAGGCGATATCAACCAACCGGCCCTTGTAGGTGGTTGCACCTTCGCCGCGGGCCTTGGCGTCTTCCATGGCTTGCAGGATTTCGCG
>DATFJQ010000226.1:0-4556 GCA_035269125.1 Roseovarius sp. | reverse complement strand
ATTCATGGGCGTTGGTGCCAATCGCCTCAAGATCGCGGTTCTTGGCGATCAGGCAGTTCGAGGTGCCGACAAAGCCCGCGCCCAACCCCTCGCGCATGGCCTGCACGCACCAGTCCTGCCACAGAAAGGAATGCCGCCGCCGAGTGCCGAAGTCAGCGATGCGCAGCCCCTCCAACGGGCGCAGGCGTTCGACCTTTTCCCAAAGCTTGGTCATCGCGCGGGCATACAGCACCTGCAATTCGAATTTCTTCATGTCGCCCAGAACGGCGCGCGCCCGCAGCTCCATTAGCACGGCCAGCGCGGGGATTTCCCACAGCATAACCTCGGGCCATGGACCTTCGAATGTCAGCTCGTACTGGCCGTCGCGGATTTCAAGGTGATAGGGCGGCAGGCGCAGCCCTTCGAACCAGCGCATGAATTCCGGCGTGAACATCTGGCGCTTGCCATAGAAGGTGTTGCCGCGCAGCCACGTGGATTCGCCACGGGTCAGCGACAGCGACCGGATATGATCCAGCTGTTCGCGCAATTCCCCTTCGTCGATCAACTCGGCCAGCCGGATGGATTTGCTGCGGTTGATCAGGCTGAACGTGACTTGGGTGTCGGGCTTGTTGCGAAACACCGATTGGCACATCAGCAGCTTGTAGAAATCCGTGTCGATCAGCGAGCGGACGATCGGATCGAGCTTCCAGCGATGATTGTAGACGCGGGTGGCGATATCGACCATGCCGACCTCCGGGGGTTAAAAGCTTCCGGGCGGTTAAAGCAAAGGGGCCGGGCGCTGGCAAGGGCGGTATCAGGCAGACTGCCCAGCAAAGGCGTGGCGGCGCGTGGCCTCGGGCGGTTCGCCGTATTTGCGGATGAACCATTTCTTCATCAGCGTGACATTGGAAAACCCACAGGCCATGGCCAGTTCGCCCAATGGCATGGCGGTTTGCGACAGCAGGCTATGGGCGCGATCCAGCCGCAGGTTGCGGTAGACGTTCAGCGGGGATTGCCCCAACAGATCCCGAAAACCGCGTTCCAGTTTGCGGGGCGACACATCGAGGATTTCAGCGATTTGCCCGACGGTCAGCGTATCTTCGAGGTGATCATGCATGAGTTGCAGCGCGTCCGAGATCACCGGCTCGCCCTGTGTCATGCGCTGATAGCGCCAGTGTTCACTGCTGGTGGGGGCCGGAGCGGGATCGCACAATCCAAGGTATTGCAACAGCGCGGTGCGGGTAAACTCACCATCCCGTGCGCCCACAAGATCGGCCATCATGCGCGGCGCGGCGGCAGGGCTGATGGCGCTGCTGATGGCGTTATGGTGGCACGTGGCGGTCTCGGCCAGGTCCAGCGTGGTGGTCACTTCGCTAACACCGGGGCGAAAGTTGGGATGCACCGACAGGCGTTGCGCGCCCAGCACCCCTGCCGCGAGCGGCACAAACACCGCCGCCCCCACAACACAAACCCGCGCGGCGTTGCGGATACAGGCGCGCAGGCCCTGAAGGGTCGTGGCGTCGGGTTGCCACGGCCGGTCGATGCCGCCGATCAACACAAGTGTCTGCCCCGGCGCGCAAACCGGGCCACGCGCGCAACTCTCGGCATCAGCGCGCAGATGGCTCCAGCGATAACTGTTCTGCCCCAAAAGCCCATTGGCCGACCGCAGCACGTCGATACAGGCTTCGGCCGCAAAAGCGACGCTGCTGTTTTGGCTGATGAACACGAAATCCCCAGACAAGCTGCGCCTAGAGGGCGTGGCGCCCGTCTGATCGGGCCGTGCGATATCAAGGTTTTCGTGGAACATGGGACTTAGATCTCAGGTTGTGTTGCGAAGCGAGGTTTCGACGGCATGCAGGAATGACTGCGCCGAGGAGCTGGCGGACAAGAGCAGAAACGCATCCTCATCGGTGCGGATGATCAGCGTGCCCAAATGCTCCATCACGGTGCGGGCGGCATGGCCTATGGCAAAGGCATCGGGGTGCAGATCAATCGGGCAGATGCGCTCAAGGGCTGCGCGGCTGCCCGGCCCGACCAATTCCAGCCCGATCCAGACATCGGTTTGATCGGTGGTGTAGGCCGCCCCATTCAGGCGCTTGGCGACAACGCGTTCCGCATCGGGTGCGGTATGGCTGAAAATCACAAAGCCCTGATCGGACCCAAGCCGCACAAGCCGCGCCCCGTCCTTGGCGATCACCGATTGACCCGGTTCAGGCATGTCCGTGCCATAGGCGGATGTCACAGCCGCCAGCGCGGCTTTTTCATCGCCCAAGGGAAAAGCCAGCGACACAATGGCCAGATCGGCCGGCGCGTGCAGGCGAGTGGCGCCAAAGGTCTGATCATAGCCAGCCAAGGGCGGGGTGGATATCAGCTTGAACTCAGGCACGGAGGCGCTCTCCTTCGGGGTCGATGAAATGGGCCGAGACGATTTCAACCTCGATCTCGCCACCTTGCAGCGGGTTCACGGCACGAACGACTTCGCCCATGCGCTCATCTCCGCGTTTGATAAAGCCAAGGCCGATGGAATGGCCAAGGCTGGGGGAATAGGCGACCGAGGTCATCCAGCCCTGATCGTTATCCATGTTCGCCGTGTCACCACGGCTGATAAAGTGCGATCCGGCCACCACTTTTTCGCTGCGATTGACAGGGCGGAATCCGACCAGTTTCACCGCATCGTCGCGGATCATTTCGGGGCGTTGCGACAACACGTTGCCGATGCATTCTTTCTTTTGGCTGACCATGCGGCCCATCCCAAGGTTATGTGCCGTGGTTTGGCCGTTCAGTTCGTTGCCTGCTGCGTGGCCCTTTTCAATGCGCATGACGCCAAGCGCTTCGGTTCCATACGGGACCGCATTGAACTCTTGCCCGGCCTGCATCAGCACATCCATCATCGAATTGCCGTAGCGCGCGGGCACTGCCACCTCGTAGGCCAACTCACCCGAGAACGAGATGCGGAACAGGCGCGCAGGCATCCCACCGCAAACCGTCACCTCGCCACAGGCCATGAACGGGAACGCCTCGTTTGAGATATCGTGGCCGTCATCGACCACCTTGCGCAGCAGGTTGCGCGCATTGGGGCCAGCAACGGCGAACTGCGCCCAGCCGTCAGTGGTGGAAATCAGATGCACATCCATATTCGGCCACAGGCATTGGCGGGCAAATTCCAACCGACGGAACACCAGCACCGCGTTGGCGGTGGTTGTGGTCATGACAAAATGATTGTCTGACAGGCGCGCGGTGGTGCCATCGTCATAAGCGATGCCATCCTCGCGCAACATCAGACCATAGCGCACCTTGCCAACAGGCAGCTTGGCAAAGCCGTTGGCGTAGACCTTGTTCAGGAATTCAGCGGCATCGCGCCCCTGAACGTCGATTTTGCCAAGCGTCGTCACGTCACAAATACCGACCGAGTTGCGGGTCATCTCGACCTCGCGGTCGACACTGTCGCGCCAGCCTTTTTCACCGGGGCGGGCAAACCATTGCGCGCGCAGCCAATTGCCAACTTCGACAAAAGTCGCGCCGTTTTCCTTGGCCCAGTTGTGCGAGGGCGTCAGGCGATAGGGCCTAAAATCGGTGCCGCGCGACCGGCCCGCCAGCGCACCCATGGGAATGGGCGTATAAGGCGGGCGGAAAATCGTGGTGCCGGTTTCCGGTATTGTCTTGCCGGTGCACTCGGCCATGATGGCAAGGCCGGGAATATTGGCCGTCTTGCCCTGATCGGTGGCCATGCCCAGCGTGGTATACCGCTTGAGATGCTCGACCGAGCGGAAGCCTTCGCGATAGGACAGCTTCACATCCTTCACGGTGACATCGTTTTGCAGATCAAGCCATGCGCGCTTGCGGCTTTCGCCGACATGCCAGAAGGCCTGCGAGGTGCTGGGTTCATCCTCGGTGCGGGGCGTGTCGGTTTTTGCCGGTGTGAAGCCCAATGCCTCGATCTGGGCCGTCGCGGTGGCCTGCCCTTCGGCCAGCGCTGCGGCCAGCGTCAATGCGCCATTGGCAGCCCCGGCCACGGCCATACCAACCGGCAGGTTGGCACCGGGCACAAAGGCGTTCAGATCATCGCGCCATTCGGGGCGGCCCCGCTGGTGGCAGGTCAGATGCACATTAGGGTTCCAGCCGCCAGACACCGCCAGCGTATCGGCCTCGATCACCTGACCGTCGGTCAGGGTGATGGATTTCAGCCCCTTGCGCCCCACGGTATCCATCACCGCCGAGTTGCGGATGTGGCGGATGCCGGGGATATCGATTGGCGCGGGCGCATCCCGGGTGTCGATGACCGCCGGAATACTAACACCCTTGGCTGCCAGATCAGCAGCAGTGCGCCATCCGTCATCGTTGTTGGTGAACACTGCCACCTGTTGCCCCGGTGTGGTGCCGAACCGGTTGGCATAGGCACGCACGGCCCCGGCCAGCATGACGCCGGGCCGGTCGTTGTTACCAAACGCGATTGGCCGTTCGGTGGACCCGGCGGCCAGCACAGCGCGTTTGGAATAGATACGCCACAGCACCTGACGGGGCTTGCCGCCCGCATCAGCCAAATGATCGGTGCAGCGTTCCAGCGCGCCGTACGTGCC
>DATFJQ010000225.1:0-2287 GCA_035269125.1 Roseovarius sp. | reverse complement strand
CATGATGGAAATGGCCGGTTTGGCCCAAAAGGGCGGTGCGGTGCATATCCATTGCCGGATTGCCAACACCCCTGCCGATATCAGCGCGATCCGCGTGGCCTTGGGCGAGGCGGATGCCTTGATCGGCGGCGATCTGGTGGTCAGCGCCGGGGCCAAGACATTGGGCCTCACGCGCACGGGCCGCACCGGCGCTGTGGTCAACAGCCATGAGATCATCACCGGCGAGTTTACCCGCAACACCGAGTTCCGCTTGCCAACCGATCAGCTAAAGCTGTCGCTTGAGGCGAGATTGCAGGACAAGGTGCAGATGTTCGACGCGCATGAGTTGGCCAAAGCCACGCTTGGCGACTCGATCTATTCGAACATGATCGTGTTTGGTGCCGCGTGGCAGCGTGGGCTTGTGCCGTTGTCGCTGGAGGCCATTCGCGAGGCGATCACGCTGAACGGGGCCGCGGTCGAGCGCAACCTACGCGCCTTTGATGTGGGCCGTTGGGCCGCGGAACGGCCCGAAGAGGTGGCGGGCATGATGGCCCCCAATGTGGTGCAAAAGGCAAAATCACTGGACGAGAAAATTACCTTCCGTGCCGATCATCTGGTGGCCTATCAAGGCAAACGGCTGGCCAAGCGCTATCGCAAAATGCTGGACGGGATCACCGACCCGGCGGTGAAAGAGGCGGTCGCCAAAGGCTATCACAAACTGTTGGCCTACAAGGACGAATACGAGGTCGCGCGTCTCCTGCTATCGACCCGCGACAAGGCCCGCGCCGAGTTTGATGGCGATTTCGCGATGACCTTCCACCTTGCGCCACCGTTGCTGGCCAAGACGGGGGCGGACGGGCGACCCCAGAAGCGTGAGTTTGGGTCATGGCTGGAGCGGCCCTTGCGCTGGATGTCTAAGCTGAAACGCCTGCGCGGGACGCCCTTTGACCCGTTCGGATACACCGCCGAGCGCAAGATGGAACGTGCGCTGATCAAGCAATACGAGCGTGACATGACCGAGGTGTTGCCAAAGCTTGATGACGCCACACGCGACGCCGTCATTGCGCTGGCAGGGTTGCCCTTGCAGATTCGCGGCTTTGGCCCGGTCAAGCAAGCGAACGAGGCCAAGGCCGCCAAGCGGCGCGAGGAATTGCTGGACGTGATCCGCAAAGGTGGTGCTCCGATGGTGCAGGCGGCGGAATAATCGTCATGCAAATGTCGTAAAACTGTAACAGGAACTGGTCAGGTCTGTCGCAATGTTCTAACGCAGGCTCGGAATCGGACAGGACTGACCATGCGTCAAGACAGACATATCGCCCGTGATATCAGCTATGCCCACTCGGCCCGATCCAAGGGAGGGCGGGCCATGATCCGCACGATGGAAAACCTGACGGGACGGATCGGTCTTATCAAGCGCGCGCGGGGATATGAACAAGAGATCGCCCAAGGGCGCGACTTCTGGCAGGTGATGGTCGAGCGCTATGGCCTGACGTTGGATGTGATTGGCGGATCGTTGGACAGCATCCCGCGTGACGGGCCGCTCATTCTGATTGCCAACCATCCCTATGGTATTCTGGACGGGCTGATGATGGGCCATATCCTGAGCCAGACGCGCGGGGATTTCCGCATTCTGGCGCATCAGGTGTTTCGCAAGGCCGAAGATGTCAGCCGTGTTATCCTGCCGGTCAGCTTTGACGACACCAAAGAGGCCGTGAAACTGAACCTTGAGACCCGCAAGCGCGCGTTGGAGTATCTGGGGCAGGGCGGGGCGATTGGCATCTTTCCCGGCGGCACCGTCAGCACAGCGGCCAAGCCCTTTGCGCAGCCGATGGATCCGGGCTGGCGCGGGTTCACGGCGCGGATGGTGGCCAAATCCAATGCCACCGTGGTGCCGGTCTATTTCGACGGGCATACCAGCCGTCTGTTTCAGGTGGCCAGCCATATGCATTACACGTTGCGCATGGGGCTTTTGATCAAAGAGTTCCGCAAACGCGTCGATACCTCGGTGCGGGTCGTGGTGGGGGATCCGATCGGGCGCGATGCGTTGAACGCGCGAACAGGTGACAGCAAATCCCTTATGGCGTTTTTGCGGCACAAGACGTATGAGCTTGCCCCAGGGCCGGTTGATCCAAAGGCAATCGGCTTCGAGTACGAATAACGGCGCAGGGGCGCGGATCATCATGGCGGTTGGAATTTTCGACAGCGGGCTTGGCGGGCTCACGGTGCTGGACGCGGTGAAAAAACGCCTGCCCGACGTGCCGTTTGTGTATTACGGTGACAACGCCCATGCGCCTTACGGCGTGCGCGA
>DATFJQ010000224.1:0-10367 GCA_035269125.1 Roseovarius sp. | reverse complement strand
ATCGACACCGCCGTCAAGCACATCATTGCCGTCGCCACCATAGATCGTGTCGTCGTCATCTTGGCCGAACACGGTGTCGTTGCCGGCACCGGCAAAGATCAGATCACGGCCGTTATCCTCGTCCGGGTCGGGGCCAAAGCTACCCCCGTCCGGCGCATCGGGAATATCGGTTCCGTCGATCGGCACCTCGGCTGGGTCCAACCCGCCATAGATCAGGTCATCGCCGCCACCAGACAAGACGGTGTCATTGCCCTCGCCACCGACGATGGTGTCTTTGCCGTCGCCCGTGGTGATATCGTCGTCATCGATCCCGGCGTCGATCAGATTGTCGCCAGCGCCCGCATCGATCGTGTCGTTATCGTCACCGGTGATGATCGTGTCATTGCCCGAACCCGAGGTGACGACATCGCGGTCGTCATTGGGATCGCTATCTGCGGGGATTTCCGGAACCGGCCCATAACCGGGGAAGCCATCGTCAGGCAGCGGAACAACCACAGTGGACGAGGTGTCGACATAGTTATCACCATCCCCGGCATCGACCGTGTCCGATCCGTCGCCGGAAATGACTGTGTCATTGCCCGGCCCGGTCTCGACATTGATCGGCCCGGTCGCGGCTGTGCCGTCGATCGTGTCGTCGCCCGAGCCGGTCACGACCTTCTCGATCTCGTCAAAGGTCACATCCGGGGTCGCGTCGCCGTCAAGACCGTCGACAATACCCGATTCCGGGTCGGTGCCAAAGGTCACGTCCAACGGCGCGCTCTGATCGCTCAGGTCCAGAACGTCGCCCGCATCGCCATTCTCGGGGCCGTCGGGGTTGCCGTCAGTGCCATCCGTGCCGCCATCGATGGTCGCGTTGATATTCGTCGCCGGATCGGTCGGATCAATGGTGAACACATCGTCACCCGAGCCGCCCGCCGCCTCGTCCTGGCCGCCAACTGCGATATCGTCGTCGCCCGCGCCGCCATCCAGCTCATCCGCGCCCTCGCCGCCCGACAGCGTGTCGCTGCCGTCACCGCCAAGGACCGTGTCATCACCGTCACCGCCCGCGATCTCGTCGTCATCCGCGCCACCATCAATCAGGTCATCGCCCGCGCCGCCATCAATCGTGTCGTCGCCGCCATTGCCCTCGATCACGTCGTTGCCGTCGGTGATCAAATCACCGCCGCCATCCGTCGGCGCATTGGAGTCGTCATAGCCGACACCCATATCCTCGCCGGTCTCCTCACCGTCGACAACACCGTCGGACTGGGGGTCGGTCAGGATTGTTTCGATCTGGCTGAATGTCAAGATCTCGCCGGTGTCAACAACCGTGACCGTGCCGCTGGTCGCGCCGGCATCGGTGGCATCGGCCGTCTGGTCGATGGTCACCTGGCCAAGGCCGCGCAGATCAAGCACGTCGTTGTCAAGCGTTTCGTCAGGGCCGCTGCCACCGATGACCACATCGCCACCCGCTTCGCTGGGGGTGGCGATCACGAAGGTATCGTCACCGCCCTCGCCATGCATCGTATCGGCCCCGAGGCCACCGGTCAGCACATCGTCGCCGCCAGGGCCATCACCGCCGACACTCGGATCGACAGCGGTCAGCTGCACGTTATCGACGGCCGCGCCCTGATTGTCCTCGACACCGGTGCCTTCGAATTCCAGCCGGTTTGAGCCATCGCCCGAACCGCCTGTCACGGTCAGCGTGATAGTCTCGAAATCGGACTCGGTCACATTACTCGGATCGACCGTCGTGATCAGCTCCCCGCCCCAGTAAACATTGACGAGATTTTCCTCAGACCCATCCGCGGATGTCAGAAATTCGCTGTCGCTCACGTCAAAACTGAGCTGATAATCCGCATCGTCCACGACGCCCTGCACGTCCTGGCCGACCCGGATGTTGCCCGGCGACGCTTCGAGATCGAGCCAGTTCTGGCCATCGCTCGCAACAATTCCGCCACGTTCGTCATTGTGAATGTCGATCGTGTCCATCGGGTCCGCCGTGGTCCAGCCGGGGACCGCAGCGTCGCCGACGAAACCATAGCCCGTACCCGTCAGGCCGCTGGTGTCCTCGAACGAACCATTGGTGATCAGGTTGGCGCCCCCATCGGTCCCGGCATTGTCACCGAACATGAGGTCATTGCCCTCGCCACCGAGCAAGGTATCATTGCCTGCCTCGCCGTACATCTCATCGTTTCCGGCCCCACCAATCAGCAGGTCATTGCCGGGCTCACCATCGGCGACCATGGCCGGAAGGGTCTCGAAATGAACATCCGACACCCACACGGCTTGGTCAGTGATGTCGGTATTGTTGTAGTCGATCTCGATCCGCGAAACGGGGCCGTCGACCGTCACCTCGACCGAGCTGCTTGCATCGGCTGGAGAAACGCTGCCGCCGGTGTCTTCGCTTACTCCCGTCGCGGTGTCGCCGGTCACATCAACCACGCCTGCGGGGGACAGGGTCACGTCCAACGGGTTGCCATCGGCGTCATAGGCGCGCACGCTTACGACGTCGACATGGTTGTCGCCGCTGGTGGCTTTGTCGATATCGTTGATGCGGAACGATACGTTCTGCACCTCGTCGCTGAACGCTGAATCGGTCGCTGCAAATTCAATCGTCGTGACCGAGGTATCGTCCTGCACTCCGGGGGTTTCCCCACCAAGACCGAACAATCGCAGCCCGGAATTGGGATCATACGGCTCACCGGGTTCGACATATTGCTGCACGTCCGACACTTCGGCTGAAGCGCCCGTGTCCTGCTGGTCAAAGCTGACAGTCGCGGTGATTCCACCTGTGTCCACCGACACGGGCGCGCCTTCGACCACGTGAGTGCCCGCCGCGCCGATATCGCCCCAATCCAGAACTTTTTGCTGCGACGGCATCGCGTCGCCCGGTGTTTGATCGCCATACAGCACGTCATGGCCGGTGCCACCTTCCAGCGTGTCGTTGCCGCCTTCGCCATAAATGACGTCATCGCCATCACCGCCCAGAAGGGAATCGTCGCCCGCCACACCATTATCGACCGCGCCCACAGGCGCGTCGTAATACATATCGGTTATGTTGATGCCCGAATTGTTCGGGCCATTTTCCAAATGCTGCACTTCGATGCGCGCCACAGGACCGGCGGTATTAATAAGGCCGGAATAATTGCCGCTGGTGTCTGCTTCATATCCGCCGTTGCTGTCCAGCACTTCGGTGCCGCCCACACCATCCTGATCCGACGCATGCAGGTGCGAACCCGCATGAATATCCAGATCCACCGCGTTTCCATTGGCATCAAAGGCATAAACCTTAACCACGCCATCGCCGTCGATGTCATTGATCCGGAACGAAACGTTTTCGACCTCTTTCGAGAAGTCGAACGCATAGGTGGCATTGGCATAGTCACCATCCAACTCGGACGCCATGGAACTGTAGGCGTCTACACCGTTGCCATCATCGGTGATCGAATGCACTTTTTGTTGGTTGTCGGCAAATTCGGTCCGCACATGGCTGGTTGCATTCACAACTGAAAAGGTCACATCGACATTGCCAGTGTTCTGCGTCACGCCCCCATTCAGCGGGTCGCCATTGTCCACAGCGCCTGATCCGCCATTGGTATCGGCGATCTTGTCCCACTCAAAGCTTTCGCGCACCATCTCGCCGGTGTCACCAAGGCTACTGTCACCATAGATCGTGTCGTTGCCCGCGCCGCCCTCGACGGAATCCGCGCCAGAGCCGGCATAGACCACGTCATTTCCTTCGCCCGCGAGCACGGTGTCATTACCGCCAAGCGCGTCTACGACATCGTCATCCGCGCCCGCCCCGGGCAGCACGGCGTCGCCCGCGTCGATCATGTCGCCCTCGGGATCACCAATGTAACCCGCGTCGATCAGGTTCCCGGTCTCGTCGCCCGACACGATGCCATCCGGGTTCTGGTCTGCACGATATCCTGCGTCGATCTCGCCCAATGTCTGGGCTTCGCCGAGATGAATCTGGATAGTCTGGCCTGTCGCCTGATCGCCATCACTGTCGGCCGTTCCGTCGCCGACATCCTTTTCCACCAGCGTCTTGTCGTCGACCGTGGTGGGAAACTGAATGGTGTAAGTACCCGCGGGAAGACCGCTGAACTGGTAATTGCCATGCGCGTCCGTCGTGGTCGTGGCCTTTACACTGCCATGTGCATCCAACAAAGTGACGGTTTGTCCGGCGATACCCGGCTCGAACCCGCCAGCACCATCGTATTCTGTGTTATCCGCATCTGTGTCATGAAACATGCGGCCCCAGATTACCGAGCTATACGGATCGTACAGGTAGTAAGTCATCTTCGAACTCCTCGTAACACTCAGGGAACAACCCGGTCACGTCTGTGTATTTGGAAGCGGCGCGCAGATATCCACGCACCCGCTTGTCATTTTTCAAGCCATGCCAGAAAGGTAGGGTGAATAGCGGAGTTCAGATAGCCCGACCGGTACGAGACTCGCCCGCACACTCGAAACCATTCAGCGGCAGCACCTTGCGCGACTAGCAGACACACACGGTATACGCCTCCCCCGCGCCCTAAATCAGGCGCTGACAGTTCAGCGGCCGCCCCCACGACCAATGTATACCCCCCAGTTGGGCAACTTCTTAGATACGGCATCACTTATGACAAACAAAGTGAAATTTGTCCGCAAAACGGCGCGATCACTATACTTGGCCAAAATTCGGCCACAGAATACAACCCAAAGCTGAAAAAGAGACGATCGTTTGTTGATTAAACGTATTCAATAAAACGCGCCAAAATATTGTTTACCCATAATTTACAGGAAAACATCCGCGAAATTCCGCTCTGAAAACGGGCCTATTGTTTCCTGGTTGGAAACATGGGGAATTTGACCACACTTTCATCACATTTGGCGTTCGGTCGTGCTCCGCGCCTCTGACCTGCTCACCAATCATCAAAAAGACCGCCAAAAGGTGCAATTTCGGAAACAAACCATCTCGAATCACTAATACCTGGGCCGCGTGCCTGCGGCCGATCGTGGCGAAACTGGGGCACAGGGCCGGGCGCATCGCACCTTGCGCTATTGCAGGATAAAAGTGGTGCCCAAGGCGAGACTCGAACTCGCACGGTATTGCTACCGGGGGATTTTGAATCCCCTGCGTCTACCATTCCGCCACTTGGGCACGGAATGCGGTTTTAGCCAAGCTGTGCACCAACGTCCAGAGGGTGCGACCAATTTTATGCCGCTCAGGCTTGACCCCCCCGCGCCGTCATGGTCAGACACGGCACATCGCGAAAACAAGGCCTTTTACCATGCTCAGACGGCTTTATGACTGGACCATCCAGATGGCCCGCCACCCGCGTGCCTTGTGGGTGCTCGGGGCGGTGTCTTTTGTCGAAAGCTCGGTTTTTCCGATTCCCCCCGATGTTTTGATGATTCCGATGATTCTTGCCCGTCCGTCGCGGGCTTGGCTGGTGGCGCTTGTTGCATTGGTGACATCCGTTCTGGGGGGGCTTTTGGGATATGCGATCGGCGCGCTGGCCTATGAAAGCATCGGTCAGCCCATCCTTGAGTCGCTTGGAAAGGCCGACTCGATGGCCGAATTCAACACGCGGTTCAACGATGTCGGATTTTGGGCTGTCTTGATCGCGGGTATGACACCGTTCCCCTACAAGGTCATCACCATCATGTCCGGCTGGACGGGGATGCCGCTGGCCACGTTCATCGCCACGTCGATCCTGGCCCGCGGTCTGCGGTTTTTCCTGGTCGCCGGGCTGTTGTGGAAATTCGGTGCCCCGGTGCGCGATTTCATCGAACGGCGGCTTGGGCTGGTCACGATCGTGTTCATTGCACTGCTCTTTGGCGGGTTCTATCTGGTTCGGCATCTGTAATGGGACGCAGGACCGTAGTCATGACGCGCCGTACCTTGATCGTACTTGCCGCTGTTGGATCGGGCGCGTTGATGTTGGGCGCGCTTGGATTTCAGCACATCGGCGGCATGCCGCCTTGCGAACTGTGCCTATGGCAACGCTACCCGCATGTGGCCGCCATTTTGATCGGACTTGTGGCGGTCGCCCTGCCCCGCGCATCGCTGGCCCTTGCCGGGGCCGTCGCCACACTGACCACCGCCGGGATTGCGTTTTATCACACCGGTGTTGAGCGCGCTTGGTGGGCCGGTCCGACCTCGTGCAGTTCCACCGACCCCGGCAACCTCAGCGCGGATGCCCTGTTTGATCAAATCATGGCCGCGCCTGTGATCCGCTGTGACGAAGTCCCTTGGGAGATGTTCGGCCTGTCGATGGCCAGTTGGAACATGCTGGCCTCGCTTGGGCTGGCGATGATCTGGATTGCCGCCGCTCGGCAGATCCAAAAGCAGGGCTGACAAGCTTAGATCCGGCGCACCAACGTCGCGTCCGCAAGCCGTTTATCCAGCCGCCTTGCGCGTATTCAGCAAAAGGTTGGTTTCCGAACTTGCGATGCCATCGAATTTGCGGATCTGCGCAAGCGTGGCATCCAAGGCCTCCAACGTATCGGTGCCGATTTCGACGATCAGATCCCATCGTCCGTTTGTGGTATGCACCGCGCGCACCGCGCTTAACCCATTGAGTTGACGAATGATGCGGTCGGCGCCGCGGCCTTCGATTCCGATCATCATCAGCCCGCGCACCGGATCGCGCGCCGCATCGCCGCGCAACACCACGCTGAAGCCCACAATCTCGCCTGACTGTTTCAGCCGCTCGATCCGGCCCCGAACCGTAGTACGCGACACCCCAAGACCAAGCGCCAAATCCGACAGCGACGCCCGCGCGTCATGACGCAGGGCCGAGATTAACTTACGATCCGTTTCGTCCATTTCGGCACCTATGAATTACATTCTGTCCAAATCGGTGACGATTAGTGCAATTTGACGGCTTCTAATCAACCCATTTCGCAACAATTCTGGGCATCTTCATTTTAAAGGGCGATCCCATGACGCCAAAAACCTGCATTCTGATCGGCGCCCCTGTCGATAGCGGCAAGGCCAGAACCGGCTGCCTGATGGGCCCCGACGCTTACCGTGTTGCCGGTCTGCCCGAGGCGCTTGCCGATCTGGGGCACAGTATCTGCGATCTTGGCAACCTGTCCCCGGAACCGTATGCCCCCCAAGCCGATTTACCGGCTCACATCCACGCACCGTCGCAAACTATTGGCTGGACCATGGCCATTGCCAAAGCAGCACAAAGCGCCATGCGCGATGGCCTGCCGGTTTTCTTGGGCGGCGATCACAGCCTGTCTTTGGGCTCGGTTCCGGGGGTTGCGGCCCATGCCGCAAAAATCGGCAAGCCGCAGTTTGTGCTATGGCTGGACGCGCATAGCGATTTTCACACGCCGCACAGCAGCAGTTCGGGCAACCTGCATGGCACCCCCTTGGCCTATGCGACGGGCGCCGACGGCTTTAACGGCTTTCCACCTGTCAGCCCCCCGATCCCCGAGGACCATATTTGCATTCTGGGCCTGCGGTCGGTCGATCCGGCCGAAAGCGATAGGCTGCGACATGCGCGCATCGTGACACATGACATGCGCCAAATCGACGAAACAGGTATCGCCAAGCCGCTGGCGGCTTTTCTGGATCGTGTGGCCAAGGCGGGCGGCGCGCTGCATGTGTCACTTGATGTCGATTTTCTGGATCCGGCCATTGCCCCCGCAGTTGGCACCACAGTGCCCGGCGGGGCCACCATCCGCGAGGCGCACTTGGTGATGGAGATGATCTGCGACAGCGGTTTGATGACCTCGCTCGATCTGGTCGAGCTTAACCCGTTTCTGGATGAGCGCGGCCGCACCGCGCGGGTCATGGTTGATCTTGCGGCGTCGGCCCTTGGCCGTCGCGTCTTTGACCGCCCCACCCAAGCCTTTGCATAAAATGGATAAACCGATGACTGCAACACCCCCTTCCGACAAGGCCCTCGTGCCCTTTGTCTCGGTCGAGAATATGATGAAACTTGTGCATCACATCGGGTTTGAGCCGATGTTGCGCGGTTTGGCCGATTACATCGAACAGGATTTCCGCCGATGGGAGTTGTTCGACAAGACCCCGCGCATCGCCTCGCACTCCACCGAAGGCGTGATCGAGCTGATGCCCACCTCCGATGGAGAAGTTTACGGGTTCAAATACGTCAACGGACACCCCAAGAACACCCGCGCGGGGCTGCAAACCGTCACCGCCTTTGGCCTGCTGGCCGATGTCAGCAACGGCTACCCTGTGCTTTTGTCGGAAATGACAGTGCTGACCGCGCTGCGCACTGCCGCCACCTCGGCCATGGTGGCCAAGCATCTTGCCCCCAAAGGGGCCGATATCATGGCGATGATCGGCAACGGCGCGCAATCGGAATTCCAAAGCCTTGCGATGAAGGCGATCTGTGGTGTGACATCCGTGCGGCTGTGGGATATTGACCCGGCCGCGACGCACAAAGCCGCCCACAATCTCAAGGGCTTAGGGCTGGATGTTCATGTTTGCAACAGCGCCGAGTCGGCGATGGAAGGCGCACAGATCATCACCACCTGCACCGCCGATAAACAATATGCCACGATCCTGACTGACAACATGATCGGCAGTGGCGTGCATATCAACGCCATCGGCGGCGACTGCCCCGGCAAGACCGAACTGGCCCCCGGCGTTCTGCACCGCAGTGATATTTTCGTGGAATACCCCGAACAAACCCGAATCGAGGGCGAGATACAGCAACTGGCCCCCGACCATCCCGTGACTCAAATGTGGGAGGTGATCAACGGCACCAAGCCCGGCCGCACCAGCGCGGGACAGATCACCCTGTTTGACAGCGTCGGCTTTGCGATCGAGGATTTCAGCGCCCTGCGCTATGTCCGCGACCATATCGGTGGCACGGACCTGTATCTTGAGCTGGATCTGCTGGCCGACCCCGACGATCCACGCGACCTGTTCGGCATGGTGCAGCGGGCCGCGCCTGTGGCTTAGGTTGCCTGCTGCAAGATCGCGATCAGGTCGTCCTGCGACAGGTCCACCGGGTTGGCCTTCATCGACGATGCGGCCAGCGCGGCCTCGGCCAATGTTGCGAAATCGGCGGACTGCACCCCCATCTCGGACAGGCCGGGCAGCCCGGATTGCGCCGACCAGTCGGCCAGCGCTTGGGTCGCATCGCTTGGCGGACAGTCAAACGCTTGCGCAATCCAGCCGCGAATTTCGGCCAAGCGCGTGGCCAACTGCCCCGTCGCGCCCTGCGCGTTACGGTCAAGCACGAACGGCAACAGGCGCCCACACACCGCCCCATGGGGCGCGCCGGTTAGCCCGCCAATTGGCCCCGCCAAGCCATGCACCGCGCCAAGCCCGGCATTGGCAAGCGCCAACCCGCCGCACAGGCTGACCCAAGCCATGTCATCGCGCGCATCGGAGCTTTCGCCCCGCATCAACGCGGTCAGCGCCACCAACCCGCGCGGAATGGCGTCACGGCACAGCGCATCGGTCAGCGGGTTGGCCTTGCGGCAGATATAAGGCTCGATCACCTGCGTGATTGCGTCCAAACCGCTGGCCAGCGTCACACGGCGCGGCGCATCATCGCTCAGCGCCGGGTCGATGATCGCCAGATCGGCCAGCATCCTATCATCGCGCAGCGACACTTTGCGCCCCGCCGCTGGCACGCCAATCACCGCGTTCTTGGTCACCTCGGCCCCGGTGCCGGCGGTGGTGGGCAACGCCACGAACGGCAGTGGCGCATGATCCAAGGGTAGGCACTGCCCCACGACTTCAAGGTGATCTTCCAACGGTCGGGTCGCTGGCACAAGCGCGGCAATCGCTTTGCCAGCATCAATCACGGCACCGCCGCCAAGCGCCACAACCACCTGTGCCTTGGCCCCGCGCGCCGCTGCAACCCCTTGGTCGATCAGCGCGACATCGGGCTCGGACGGGCAGGAAAACAGCGTGACCCTTGCCCCCGCCCACTCCAACGCGGTGCGCAACCAAGCCGACCGGCCAGGGTTGCCGCCGATCACCAGCACCACGTTCTGGCCAAAGCCAAGCACAGCTTCGGCGGCCTCTTGTGCTGCTCCACGCCCACAGCGGATGTCTCCAGCCGTCAGGAACCGGAACGTTGTCATGGTCATGCAAGGGGCCCCTTTCACCCTGAGTAAAAGGCCGCCCCGAAAAGGCGGCCTTTTGCAAATCAACGTATGGTCAGATCACATCACGATCCAATCAGCGACGGCACAATCGTGACAATCCCCGGGAAGAACCACAATATGGACAGCCCGACCACTTGGATCAGCACGAAAGGCGCGACCCCACGATAAATGTGGCCGGTTGTCACCTCTTTCGGGGCCACCCCGCGCAGATAGAACAGCGCAAAGCCGAACGGCGGCGTCAAAAAGCTGGTTTGCAGGTTCACCGCGATCATGATCGTCACCCATTTCGG
>DATFJQ010000223.1:0-16836 GCA_035269125.1 Roseovarius sp. | reverse complement strand
CGCGTGCGGGGCTTACCCCCAAGGTCACGGATACCAGTGCGCTGCACGGGTATCTGCGCGGCTATCTGGTGGATCAGGTCGAAGAGGCGCGCGGCGCCTTGCAACCTCTGATGCTGCGTTACGGGTTCGACGCGATTGAGCGTGATGGTGTCTTGCAGTTTCGGATGCGCGACGGGCTGGCCGACCATGTGCTTGATCCCGACCGGCTGGTGCGCGACCCGGAACTTGACGGTGTAATCGAACAGACCCGCGGCAACGATGCCGAACTGGCCGGGCGCGTGCGCCTGCGTTTTGTCGAGGCAGATGCCGATTTCGAGGTCATCGCCGAAGAAGCCGTGTTGCCCGATGACGCGACCCATGCGGTGGCCACATCGGAAATGCCGCTGCTCATGTCGCGCGGTGAGGGGCGGCAGACGGTCGAACGCTGGCTGTCCGAGGCGCGTGTCTCGACCGACAATGTGCGGCTTGCGCTGCCCCTGTCCAAACTGGATGCCGGGGCCGGAGACGTGATTGCACTGCCCGAACAGGGCGGCACCGGGCTGTTTCGTATCGACCGGGTTGAACAACTGGCCCAGACCCAAAGGGTCGAGGCCGTGCGCATCGAGCCGGAAACCTACCGCCCGACCGATCTTGATGACACGCCTGCGCAAATTCGGGCTTTCACCGCGCCGGTGCCGGTGACGCCGGTGTTCATGGATCTGCCGTTGATGACCGGCGAAGAGGTGCCACACGCGCCCCATATCGCCGTAACAGCCGATCCTTGGCCGGGTGGTGCGGCGCTGTATGGATCAGATGAAGACGCCGATTATCAGCTTAACCGCCTGATCGAACAACCTACGCCGATGGGCCGCACCGAAACGCCTCTGCGCGCGGCATGGTCCGGGCGGATCGACCGGGGCGAGGGGCTGATGGTGCAAGTGGCCGGGGGCACGCTGAGCAGTGTCAGCAATGCGGCCTTTCTTGGCGGGGCGAACCTTTGTGCGATCGGCGATGGCACACCGGATGGATGGGAGTTGTTTCAGTTCCGTGACGCGGACTTGGTTGGCCCTGACACCTATATTCTGCACCATCGCCTACGCGGTCAGTTGGGCACAGAGGCGGCCATGCGTGATGTTTGGCCAGCGGGGTCCATCCTTGTGAGGCTGGATGGCAGTGCCACGCAGATGGATTTGCCCGAGGTCAAGCGTGGGCTGGCCCGGCATTACCGGATCGGGCCTGCGGACAGGCCGGTCGATGATCCGTCGTATCAGGCCGCGCGGGTGGCCTTCGATGGGGTGGGCCTGCGCCCATACGCGCCGGTGCACCTGCGCCACTGGCAGGGTCAGGATGGCGTGCGCCACGTGCAATGGGTGCGGCGCACCCGGATTGGTGGGGATCGTTGGGACACGCCCGAGGTGCCACTGGGCGAAGAAAGTGAACGCTATGTCTTGCGCGTGATGCAAGGCACGGACGTGCTGCGTGAAGAGATCACCGACACGCCCGGCTGGACCTATAGCAATGCCGCACAGGCGCAAGACGGGTTAACAGGCGCGTTCACGGTGCAGGTGGCGCAAGTTTCGGCGCTCTACGGGGCCGGGGTGTTCGCCCGGCTTGAGGTGGTGGGGTAATCCCCGTCAGCCATTGGCGCAGTCCACACATCGGGTTGCCGCCGGGTCGAGTTCAAGTCGGCCCGGCGCAATCTCGTCGCCGCAGTCCTCGCAATAGCCGTATTCGCCCTCGTCCATGCGGGCCAAAGCAACGGTCAGACGCGTCCGCTCCACCTGCCTGCGGGCCTGTGTGGCCTTGGCCATGGCCTGATTTTGTAACGCGTCCTGACGGCTAAGGCGTCCAATGGCCTGCTGGTCCAGTTCCACCGTGGTCTGTCCTGTTTCGCCTAATTGATCTTCGGCCGTCAGATCGGCCAGCCGGGTTTCGATCAATCCGCGAAACCGGGCAAGGTTTTCATCATTCATCCGCCTGATCCTTTCGATCACAGCTTTGCGTTTCGTCTGTCTGTGCTATCTGCTATACTGAAGCATCGAATTTGGGAGCATGCAAATGGCTGAAACCCGCGCAAAACTGGCCCAGCTTGACCCGGTATGGGGCCGTATCCGCACCGAGGCCGAACAAGCGATCGATGACGAACCGCTGTTGGGCGGGGTGATTCATTCGTCGATTCTACATCACAAAACGCTGGAATCGGCGTTGGCCTATCGGATTTCCTTGAAGCTCGCCTCGACCGAGATGCCCGAGCAGATTCTGCGTGAGATCTGCGATGAGGCCCATGCCGCCGATCCGTCGCTGGCGATGGCGGCGCGCGCCGATATCGTCGCCGTGCATGACCGCGACCCGGCTTGCGACCGCTTTATTCAGCCAATGCTGTTCTTCAAAGGGTTTCAGGCCATTCAGGCCTACCGCATTGCCAATTGGCTGTGGCGTGAGGGACGGCGCGATATGGCGCGGTTTGTTCAGATGCGCTCGTCCGAGGTGTTTGGTGTCGATATCCACCCTGCCGCCACGATCGGGCAGGGCATCATGATTGACCACGCGCATTCCATCGTGATCGGCGAAACTGCGACCGTGGGCGACAACGTTTCGATGCTGCACTCGGTCACCTTGGGCGGCACCGGCAAGGAAGAAGAGGATCGCCACCCCAAGATCGGAAACGGTGTTTTGATCGGGGCGGGGGCCAAGGTGTTGGGCAATATCCGTGTTGGAAACTGCTCGCGCATCGCCGCAGGTTCCGTTGTGTTGCAAGAGGTGCCGCCGTGCAAAACTGTGGCGGGCGTGCCTGCCAAGATCGTCGGCGAGGCCGGTTGCGATCAGCCCTCGGTCAGTATGGATCAGCTACTGGGCACCAAGGGATCGGATTGAACTCTTCACCGTCCCCAAGTTCACGCATTACATAAAAAAGCCCCGCCAACGTATTGTTGTGCGGGGATTTTTATTTTTCCACGGGTCGTGGGGTTAGGCGAGCATGACCATCGGGTTTTCCAGGTTTTCGACGATCTGTTGCAGCAGCTCCGCCCCAAGCGCGCCGTCGATGACCCGGTGATCGACGCTGAGTGTGACGGACATGACAGTGGCCACCGAAAGCTCACCATCTTGGCCCACAACCGGCTTTTTCACGCCTGCGCCCACGGCCAGAATGGCCCCGTGCGGCGGGTTGATCACCGCATCGAAATTGTCGATCCCGAACATGCCGAGGTTGGACACGGCGAAAGTGCCGCCCTGATATTCCTCGGGCGATAGCTTGCGGTCGCGGGCGCGGGCGGCAAGATCCTTCATCTCGGAGGACAGGGCCGAAAGCGATTTCATCTCGGCGTCTTTCAGAACGGGTGTGAACAACCCGCCTTCAATCGCAACGGCCACCGCCACATCCGACGGCTTGAGCTGCAAAACCTTGTCACCGGCCCAAACGGCATTGGCCGTCGGCACCGCCTGCAAGGCCAAGGCGCAGGCTTTGATGATGAAATCATTGACCGACAGTTTCACACCGCGGCCTTCAAGCTGTTTGTTCAACTCGCCGCGGAACTTCAACAGCGCATCCAGCTGGATATCGCGCCGCAGGTAGAAATGCGGCACGGTTTGCTTGGCTTCGGTCAGGCGCGCGGCAATCGTTTTGCGCATGCCATCGAGCTTGATTTCTTCGTATTCCCGGTCTTGATACATCGCGGCCACGGCATCGCCCGACGGGCCAGACGGTGCGGGGGCCGGTGCCTTGGCCGCCTCCGCAGGGGCCTCGGATTTGGCCGGGGTGGCAGCCGCCTTGGCGTTTTCCACATCGGCCTTGACGATCCGGCCATGCGGGCCCGAGCCCTTGATTTGGGTCAGGTCCAAACCCTTGTCAGCGGCAATCCGGCGGGCCAGAGGCGAGGCAAAGATGCGGTCGCCGCTGTCGTCCTTGGGTGCGGCGGGGGCAGCGTTTCCCGCCCCGTCGCCAGCCTCTTGCGGGGCTGTCTCGGTCGGGGTGTCATCGCTTTGGGATTTTGCCGCAGCGGCCGGGGCGCTGTCTGTCTCGCCAATGTCATCGGCGCTTTCGCCCTCTTCCAGCAGCACCGCAATCGGCGTGTTCACTTTCACGCCTTCACTGCCTTCGCTGACCAGAATTTTGCCGATGGTGCCTTCGTCCACGGCTTCGAATTCCATGGTGGCCTTGTCGGTTTCAATCTCGGCCAGCAGATCGCCGGAATTGACGGTATCGCCCTCCTTGACCAGCCACTTGGCCAGCGTGCCCTCTTCCATGGTGGGGGACAGGGCGGGCATGAGAATTTCAGTTGGCATCGTCCATGTCTCCTTAGCGGTAGGTCACTTTGCGCACGGCCTCAAGCACCTCGGCGGTTGAGGTCAGCGCCAGTTTCTCAAGGTTGGCGGCGTAAGGCATCGGCACGTCCTTGCCGGTGCAGTTGATCACCGGGGCATCCAGATAATCAAACGCGCGCTCCATCAGCATTGCCGAAATGTGGTTGCCGATCGAGGCGACGGGCCAGCCTTCTTCGACGGTCACGCAGCGGTTGGTTTTCATCACCGACGCGATCACCGTGTCATGATCCATCGGGCGCAATGTGCGCAGGTCAATCACTTCGGCGTCAATGCCATCTTCCGCCAGCTTGTCGGCGGCGTCCAAGGCGTAGGTCATGCCGATGCCAAAGCTGACGATGGTCACATCGCTGCCTTGGCGGGCGATCCGCGCCTTGCCGAACGGAATGGTGAAATCATCCAGCACCGGCACCTCGAAGGATTTGCCGTAGAGGATCTCGTTTTCCAGAAACACCACCGGGTTTGGATCGCGGATGGCGCTTTTCAACAGGCCCTTGGCGTCAGCGGCGGAATAGGGTTGCACCACTTTCAGGCCGGGCACCTGCGCATACCATGCGGCGTAGTCCTGACTGTGCTGCGCGCCCACGCGGGCGGCGGCGCCGTTGGGACCACGGAACACGATGGGGCTGCCCATCTGCCCGCCCGACATATACAGCGTCTTGGCCGCCGAGTTGATGATCTGGTCAATCGCCTGCATGGCGAAATTCCACGTCATGAATTCGACAATCGGGCGCAGCCCGCCCCATGACGCGCCCACACCGATCCCGGCAAAGCCGTGTTCGGTGATCGGGGTGTCAATCACGCGTTTGCCGCCAAATTCATCTAGCAGACCTTGGGTGATTTTGTAGGCGCCTTCGTATTCGGCCACCTCTTCACCCATCATGAACACCGTGTTGTCGGCGCGCATTTCTTCGGCGATGGCGGCGTTGATGGCCTCGCGCACGGTTTGTTTCTTGGTTTCGGTGCCCTCGGGCCAGTCGGGGCTTAAATCTGGCTTGGGCGCGTCGGGGGCCTTGGCCGTGGCCGGGGCCGCCTTGGGCGCGCTGTCGGCATCATTGTCATCGTCGGCCTGCGGGGCAGGGGCGCGGCTGGCGGCGCTGTCGATATCATCGGCGGTTTCACCTTCTTCCAGCAGCACGGCAATCGGCGTATTCACTTTCACGCCTTCGGTGCCTTCGTCGATCAAGATCTTGCCGATGGTGCCTTCGTCCACGGCCTCGAATTCCATCGTGGCCTTATCGGTTTCGATCTCGGCAAGAATGTCGCCGCTTGATACTTCATCGCCTTCCTTGACCAGCCATTTGGCCAAAGTGCCTTCTTCCATGGTGGGCGAGAGGGCGGGCATCAAAATTTCGGTTGCCATTGTCGTCTCTCCTGCTCAGGCGTTCTGGGGCGCTATGTCGGTGTAAATGTCGGTCCACAGCTCGGCCTCGGTGGGCTCGGGGCTGTCTTTTGAGAAATCGGCCGCATCGCTGACGATGCCCTTGATTTCCTTGTCGATCGCCTTGAGGTCTTCCTCGGTGGCGTGTTTGCCCGACAACAGCAAATCGCGCACATGTTCGATGGCGTCTTTTTCTTCGCGCATTTTTTGCACTTCTTCGCGGGTGCGGTATTTGGCCGGGTCCGACATGGAATGCCCGCGATAGCGATAGGTTTTGATTTCAAGGATATAGGGCCCCTTGCCGCTGCGGCAGTGTGCGACGGCCTTGTCGCCCGCTTCCTTGACGGCCAGCACGTCCATGCCGTCCACAGCTTCACCGGGGATTCCGAACGCCTCGCCGCGGGTGTAGATATCGGGCGTTGAGGTCGAGCGTTTTTGTGATGTGCCCATGGCGTATTGGTTGTTTTCGATCACGAACACCACTGGCAAATCCCACAAGGCCGCCATGTTGAACGTCTCGTACACTTGGCCCTGATTGGCTGCGCCATCGCCGAAATAGGTAAACGTGACGCGGTCATTTTCCAGATATTTGTCAGCAAAGGCCAGACCGGCCCCCAAAGGCACGTTGGCGCCAACAATGCCGTGCCCGCCGTAGAAATGCTTGTCAGTCGAGAACATGTGCATCGAGCCGCCCTTGCCGCGGCTATAACCACCCTCGCGGCCTGTCAGCTCGGCCATGACGCCCTTGGGGTCCATCCCGCAGGCCAGCATATGACCGTGATCGCGGTAGGTTGTGATCCGCTTGTCGCCCTCTTCGGCGGCGGCCTCAAGGCCCACGACAACGGCCTCTTGCCCGATATAGAGGTGGCAGAACCCGCCGATCAGGCCCATGCCATACAACTGGCCGGCCTTTTCCTCGAATCGGCGGATCAACAGCATGTCGCGGTAATATGCTTTAAGCTCATCAGCGGAAACATTTGGTTTCTTTGCGCTTTTCCGGGTGGTCATAGGTGGCCCGCTCCTCTGCTGCAAATTAGTTTAGCGTTAAACTAATTAATACAACAAAACCTGCCCGCATGCGAGAGTCAATTTTGACCGGACCCAAATCGGCAGTCGCGGGCCAAGGTCACCCCGCGCGAGATCGAGCTTTAGCGAATAACGATTTCGTCGGCGCGCAGCAGGCCCAACACATCGCGTGCCTGCTGGTCCAGCAGATCCAGATCAAGGTATTCATCCGACAGCCGCTGTGTCAGGTTTTCCATGCGGGCGACCTGACCTTCGAGGGCATCCAGCTGTGCCTGCAAGCTGCGCGTTTCAGCTTCGATCTCGGCACGGCGGAACAGGCCGTAATCCCCCTGCACAGCGGCAAAGGTAAAATACGCGCCAAGGCCGAAGGCCACAGTGAAAAAGATCAAAACGCCCAAAGCGGGCCGGGTGCGGCGGGTCATGGTGATGTCTGCTCTGCCTTTAGGGTCGCCTCTTGTCGGGCGGTCAGCACACCATGCCACAGGTGATTCGCTTTGTGAATCCCTCTTTTCACTTTGGACGTGGTGCGCGATACCTTTCTCGTTATAGGAGAGTCCCCATGCCAAACCTGCCGCCCCGCAGCGATCTTGCCACCCATGAGGTCAGCAATCAGCCCGCCCCGCGCGGCGATCTGGACCTTTGGGCCAGCGACCTCGCCCTGCAAGATCACGCGCGGGCCAGCGGCGCGCAAGCCGATCACCTCGCCAGCTATGGCACACGCATCGGCACCGCCGATATGCAGGCCGCCGGGCGTGACGCCAACCGCCAAACGCCTGAACTGCTGCTGTTCGATGCGGGCGGGCGGCGGCTGGACGAGGTGCGTTTTCACCCGGCCTATCACCACCTTTTGCAAACCGGCATCGCCGCAGGCTATGCCGCGTTGCCGTGGGAGGGGGCACAGGGCGGCCATGCCACCCATGCCGCGATGGTTTACCTGACAAGCCAGATCGAACCCGGCGTTTGCTGTCCGATGACCATGACATATGCTGCCGTGCCCGCGCTGAAGGCTGACAAAGCGCTGCTGTCGCGATGGGTGCCCAAGCTGACGGCGCGGGCCTATGACGGTGCGCCGCTGCCGCTGCCACGCAAACCGGGCGCGACGCTTGGTATGGCGATGACCGAAAAGCAGGGCGGCTCGGACGTGCGGGCCAACACCACCACCGCCACCCCCGAGGGCGAGATATACCGCCTGAACGGGCATAAGTGGTTTTGTTCGGCGCCGATGTCTGATGGGTTTTTGACACTGGCGCAGGCCCCCGGTGGGCTGACCTGCTTTCTGGTGCCGCGCTGGCTGGAGGACGGGCGCAATCCCATTCACATCCAGCGGCTCAAGGACAAGTTGGGCAACCGGGCCAATGCCTCGGCCGAGATCGAATATGTGAACACGCTGGCGCATCGGCTGGGCGACGAGGGGCAGGGCATCCAGACGATCATCGAAATGGTGCATCACACACGGTTGGATACAGCGATGGCCCCGGCGGGGCTGATGCGCGCGGCACTGGATCATGCCCACCATTGGGCCCGGCACCGCACAGTGTTCCAGAAGCAACTGATCGACCAGCCGCTGATGCGGTCGGTTCTGGCCGATCTGGCGTTGGATTGGGAAGGGTCGCTGGCGCTTGGCCTGCATGTGGCGCGGTTTTTCGATACACCGGGCGACGAGGCGCGGGCCTTTGCCCGCCTGTCTGTGGCGCTGGCCAAGTTCATGGGCAACAAACTGTGCCCCAATGTCGTGTATGAGGCGATGGAGGTCATGGGCGGTATGGGCTATGTCGAAGATACACCGCTGCCGCTGCTGTATCGTGAGGCCCCGCTGAATTCCATCTGGGAAGGGTCCGGCAATGTCATCTGCCTTGATATATTGCGCACCCTGCGGCGTGAACCGCTGGCAGGGGAGGTGCTTAGCGCAGAATTGGGTGCGGCGGCGGGCAGTTATCGCCGCTACGACGCCGCCTTGCGCGACCATATGGGCCGCTTTCCCCGCTTGCCCGACGAGGCACAGGCGCGCTGGTATGCCGAAAGCCTTGCCACGCTTTTGACCGCTTCGGTCCTGATCCGCCACGCCCCGCCCGCCGTGGCCGAAGGCTTCATCGCCACGCGTCTGGCCGGGGGCCGTGGCCGGATCACCGGCGCCATCGATGGTGTGGACAGCGCCGTCATTCTTGCCCGGCTTGGCGACGGATAGGCCCGCCGATACGTGGCACCGTCTTTAAATTTTCGCGCCACACTCGCGGAAAAAGGCAAGCATTTCGTCGCTCAAAAGGCCCTGTCCCGTGGCCAGCTGCATGATTGAAAAGGCACATCCCGTGTTGACCTCAACAACGACTGGGCCATCCTTGGTCAGTGCAATATCTGTTGAGCCATAACGGATAGCGCCGTGCAGACGAGCAACTTTTTCGTTTAGTGCCCTGAGTTCCAACCACATGGGCAGTTGCTCTCCGATCAGCTTGCGCGAAGAGCCCGGCAGGCTGTCGTAGGACACACGGGCTCCATCCACTGTGTCCACGATTCCCAAGATTGTTCCGGTCTCAGGGTCCAAGTGACACAGCAGATTTCCCGGACGCCAAAAGTTGTCGGCCACGTTGTTCTGCATCGGGAGCTTCAGCGCCGTGAACGGAACGGTGAGCCCATCCTTTCCGATCAGGTTTAGGGATCTCACAGTTCCTATCGCATCGGTCAGACCATCAAAAAAGCTGTGCGGGGTCAGACATTCTTGAATCAGGTAGCTCTGGCCACCAAAAACCTCATCCGCGAGGTCCGCGAATGTGGTCGGGTCCCGACCTTCAACCAGCACATGTGTTTCGGTGCAGCCGTTGATGCGGAACGCGCCGGCGCTCCACATGCCTCTCACCGGCTTGGCGAAAAGTGGAAAGTCCGGGTTTCCATCAAAGAATGACTTGAGGTCTTCCGCCGTTTCCAACTTTGGCACATCGGGAAAGCTGCGCGGCCCTCGGTCAAAAACAGCGGCAATGGCCGGAGCGGGGAGATCGTGCTGGCGCAAAAAGCCCGCGGACAACCATTTGTCTTCGGTGACGGCCCACCAACTTGTGTCGTTGCAGGCATTGGAAATCGGCCAGTGAATATGTCCTGATATAAACCGCTTACGCGCGGCGTCGGTCCAACGAGTTGTATCGTAGAGTTCATAGAGCATGTATTCGTAGAACCGCAGCTTGCCCTGTCCACGCTTCAGTTTTTGGTAGTCAAACCAGATGGATATAGGGTTTTTACCGGTTTTTTTGGCTGCTTTCACAAGCGCCGGCGCAATCTCGATTTTTTGCTTGTTGCCCATCAAGCCAATGTCTTTTGCCTGTGCTGTCATGTCTTGCCTCGTGCATTAATTTTTTTGATCGACAGAAAGTTCATCTACGAAACCCATAGCAAGACATTAGGGAAAGAGTTGGGTTTGATTGTGGCACATATCGGCCCACGATCCTTGCCCGGCTTGGGGACGGTGCGGGACAGATCGGGGTCTGATACGTTCCACCGCTTTGGATCCGCGCGGTGGCTGGCTTTATTGGGTTCTACATTGAAAGTTGTTCGCGGGACGCCAATTAGTTACGATGAATACAAGATTGCGGGGCACAAAGAGAAAAGGTGTAAGCGGGAATGCGCATAAACATGAACGATTACAAGATTTGGGCCCTCTTGGGTGCTGCCGTTGGCGCTGGCTTTGGTCTTTTTGTCACGCCTCTCATTTACATCCTGATCAATATTGGTCCGGACGGCGTCAGTCTGGGTCAGACCGCGCGCGTCGCGGTCGCCAACGGGATTACTTGGGGTTTTCTGGGCCTCATGGCCGGTATCTTCTTTTGGGTGGTCAGAACCATTCACAATCCGCCCGAAGAGACTTGATGCGCAAGCAGACCATGCCGATACCGGGCCTGTTGGGGTGCGTCACATCCTGCGCTGGCCTTTTGGTTGCGCGCCAAACGGCAGCGTTTTAACCTAATGCGTGTCTGACGCGCGGCTGACGCGCGCACCGCGCCTGTGGGGAAAGCACTATGGCCTGCGTTTGCGCTTGCCAACTGCGCGCTGCGCGCATAGCGTCAGGCCCATGACAATCCGCTGCAACATCACCTGCTGCATTACCACCTGAGATATCTCGGGCGGGCCGTCATCTATTCCATATCCAGATGTGACTTGATAAGCCCGCCACGGGAAAGCTGCGCCTGCGAGGACATTCATGACGACGATCAAGCTGTATAACACCAAGGCCCGCGCCAAGCAGGTGCTGACGCCGTTGGACCCTGACAATGTGCGGATGTATGTGTGTGGCCCCACGGTCTACGATCGCGCCCATCTGGGCAACGCGCGGCCGGTCATCGTGTTCGATGTGCTGTACCGGCTTTTGCGCCACGTCTACGGCCCCGATCACGTGACCTATGTGCGCAATTTCACTGATGTCGATGACAAGATCAACGCCCGCGCGATTGAGAACGTGGGCCAAGGCGGCGATGTGAATGCCGAGATCGGCCGCATCACTGCGCAGACAACGCAATGGTTTTTGGATGACATGGGCGCGCTTGGCGCGTTGGAACCAGACGCCATGCCGCGCGCTACGCAGTTCATTCCGCAGATGATCGCCATGATCGAAGACCTGATCGCCAAGGGCCACGCCTACGCGGCGGAGGGGCATGTTCTTTTTTCGGTCGAAAGCTACAAAAATTACGGGGCGTTGTCGGGCCGCACCGTGGATGACATGATTGCGGGCAGCCGGGTTGAGGTGGCCCCCTACAAGCGCAACCCGATGGATTTCGTGCTGTGGAAACCCTCAAGCGACGATTTGCCGGGGTGGGACAGCCCATGGGGCCGGGGGCGGCCCGGCTGGCATATTGAATGCTCGGCCATGAGTTATGAGCTTTTGGGCGAAAGTTTCGATATCCACGGCGGCGGCAATGACCTGATGTTCCCGCACCACGAAAATGAGATCGCCCAAAGCTGCTGCGCCCATCCCGAGGGCGGTTTCGCGCAGATCTGGATGCATAACGAGATGCTACAGGTCGAGGGCAAGAAGATGTCCAAATCACTGGGTAATTTCTTTACCGTGCATGATTTGCTGGAACAGGGCTATCCGGGCGAGGTGATCCGGTTTGTGTTTTTAAGCACGCATTATCGCAAGCCAATGGATTGGACCGAGGCCAAGGCGAGGGAGGCTGAGGCAACACTGCGCAAGTGGCGCAGCATGACTAAGGACGTGGAGGCAAATGAGGTTGCCCTCCCGGTGCTTGAGTGTTTGGCCGATGATTTGAACACGGCAGGCGCGGTGGCTGAATTGCACAAACTGGCCGCCGCTGGTGATGTGGCATGTTTGAAAGCCTCGGCCCAGATGATGGGGCTTTTGACGGATGCATTAGGAGATTGGGCGAAGGCGCCCAAGACCGACCTGTCAGGCCTGGAAACCCAGCTTTTCGAAGCCCGCCAAATCGCCATGGAGACCAAGGATTTCTCAGAGGTCGACCGCCTAAAAGCTGCGCTTGTCGAAGCCGGGGTCGAAGTGCGGATGAGCAAGGACGGGGTGGACCTGGTCCCCGGTCCGGGGTTCGACCCGACCAAGCTGGAGGGGTTGGAATGATGCAGCCGTCCGGACAACGCCTGAGGGCCGCGCAGCGCCCGGCCGCCGGGGGGGCGCAGCAACAGCTGTGTGGAGGCGTTTATGGTTGCCAAACACATCTCACGGCAGCGCGGGACTGCGACGGTGCAAAAGCGCCCGCCCGAGGGGGCGGTCGGGCGCAGCGCGGCGGCGGGCAAGCCCGCCTTCATTCCGCGCAGGGCGGATATGTTCTGCATTTTGCAGGCCGAATGCACCTTGGCATGCGGTGGAGTGAGGGGCCAGCCCCTCACACTCCCCGGGGTATTTTGACCAAGAAAAAGAAGGGGGTGGGTGATGGATAAAGAGCGCCTTTATCTTTACGACACCAGCCTGCGCGACGGGCAGCAGACGCAAGGTGTGTCATTCTCGACCCATGAAAAGGTGCAGATCGCGCAAGCGCTGGATGTGTTGGGGGTAGATTACATCGAAGGTGGCTGGCCCGGTGCCAACCCCACCGACAGCGCGTTTTTCGACGCGGCCCCGCAGACCCGCGCCACGATGACGGCCTTTGGCATGACCAAGCGGGCGGGCCGCTCGGCCGAGAATGACGAGGTGCTGGCGGCGGTGATGAATGCCGGCACCCGCGCCGTGTGTCTGGTGGGCAAGACCCATGACTTCCATGTTGAGACCGCGCTTGGCATCACCTTGGCGGAAAATACTGAAAACATCGCGCGCTCGGTCGCGCATATGGTGGCGCAGGGCCGCGAGGCGCTGTTTGACGCCGAGCATTTCTTTGACGGCTGGAAAGCCAACCGCGACTATGCGTTGGGCTGTTTGCAGGCCGCGCATCAGGCGGGCGCGCGTTGGACCGTGCTATGCGATACCAACGGCGGCACCTTGCCTGACGAGATTGAGCGGATCACCGCCGAGGTGATCGCCGCCGGTATTCCGGGCGATCGCTTGGGCATTCATTGTCACAATGATACCGAAACGGCGGTGGCCGGATCGCTGGCCGCCGTGCGCGCCGGGGCGCGGCAAATTCAGGGCACACTGAACGGTTTGGGCGAGCGCTGTGGCAATGCCAACCTGACCGCGCTGATCCCGACGCTGCTGCTGAAAGAGCCCTATGCCAGCCGGTTTGAAACCGGCATCACACAAGACGCGTTGCAGGGGCTGACCCAAGCCAGCCGGTTGCTGGACGAAATCCTGAATCGGGTGCCAACCAAGCAGGCGTCCTATGTGGGCGCGTCGGCCTTTGCGCACAAGGCGGGGCTGCATGCCAGTGCGATCCTGAAAGATCCATCGACCTATGAGCATATCGACCCGGGCCTTGTGGGCAACACGCGGATCATCCCGATGTCCAATCAGGCGGGGCAATCGAACCTGCGCCGCCGTCTGGCTGAGGCCGGGATCAAGGTAGAGCCGGGCGGTACGGCCTTGGCGCGCATTCTGGACGAGATCAAGCAGCGCGAGGATCGCGGCTATACCTATGACAGCGCGCAGGCCAGTTTCGAGCTTCTGGCACGGCGCGAATTGGGGCAGTTGCCCCAGTTCTTCGAGGTCAAGCGCTATAAGGTGACGGTCGAGCGGCGCAAGAACAAGTATGACAAGATGGTGTCGCTGTCCGAGGCTGTGGTTGTCGTCAAGGTGGATGGCGAAAAGAAACTGTCGGTCAGTGAATCGATGGATGACTGCGGCAATGATCGTGGCCCGGTCAATGCCTTGGCCAAGGCTTTGGCCAAGGATCTGGGGCCGTATCAGGCCGCGATCGACGATATGCGTCTGGTGGATTTCAAGGTGCGCATCACCCAAGGCGGGACCGAGGCCGTGACACGCGTGATCATTGACAGCGAAGACGGGCAGGGGCGGCGGTGGTCGACCGTGGGTGTCAGCGCCAACATCGTTGATGCCAGTTTCGAGGCGTTGTTGGATGCGATCACATGGAAATTATCCCGTGATTATGGCGTGACCGGCGCTGTGGCCTAGATGCAGGGTATGGAGTTTGATGCCGATCTGATCGCCTGCGCGCAATTGGTCGAACGGGGCGATCCCGACAGGTTTGCCGCCGTGATGGCCGCACCGCCACAGGCCCGTCAGGCGCTTTTCCCGATCTATGCGTTCAACATCGAGGTGTCGCGCGCCCCGTGGGTGACCCAAGAAACCATGATTGCCGAAATGCGCCTGCAATGGTGGCGCGATGCCTTGGCCGAAATCCGTGCGGCCAAAGAGGTGCGCCGACATGAGGTGGTCACGCCTTTGGCGCAGGTGCTGGATGTCCAAGGCGCGGACCTGCTGGACGAATTGACCAGCGCGCGCCGTTGGGATGTCTACCGTGATCCGTTCGAGGATATGGCGCATTTCCGGGACTATCTGAACAAGACTTCGGGCAATCTGCTGCTGACGGCGGCGCGATCCTTGGGGTCGGTGCCGGAACAGGTTATCCGGCAAGCGGGCTATGCGCTTGGTGTCGCCAATTGGCTGCGCGCCGTGCCCGCGTTGGAACAGGCGGGCCGGGTGCCCTTGGTGGAAGGCACGACTGATGCGGTGCGTGCCTTGGCGCATGAGGGGCTGGAGGCGCTTGAGGCGGCCCGCAAGGGGCGCCGGGATATTGCCGCCAGCGTGCGGCCTGCATTGCTGCCGATGTGGCAGGTCGCGCCCGTGCTGCGCGTTGCTGCGCGCGATCCGCGCCGGGTGGCCGACGCCACGCTTGAGCTGTCGCCGATCCGCCGCCGCGCGGGCCTGATGGCCGCAGCGGCCACGGGCCGCTGGTAGGCGACCGGGACGCGGGTAGGCGATCAGGCCATCATTTCCTTGGTCGCGGTCAGGGCGATGTCGGGGTAATCCCGTTCCACCCGGTCGATATCCCATTGCAGGCGGGTCATATACACCACGTCGCCGTCGTGATCATGGGCGATGTGCTGTTTGTTTGCGGCGGTAAACTTGTCGACCGCGTCACGTGGCCCGTTGACCCACCGGGCCGAAGTGAATTGTGAGCCTTCAAAGCGCACGGGCAGGCCGTATTCCATCTCGATCCGGCTGCCCAGAACCTCGAACTGTAGCGCGCCGACCACGCCCACGATAAAGCCCGACCCAAAGGCGGGCTTGAACACCTTGGCCGCGCCTTCTTCGGCAAATTGCATCAACGCTTTTTCAAGGTGCTTGGCCTTCATCGGATCACCCGCGCGGCAACTTTGCAGCAGTTCCGGCGCAAAGGACGGGATCCCGGTCACGCGCAGGGCCTCGCCCTCGGTCAAGGTGTCGCCAATGCGCAACTGGCCGTGGTTGGGGATGCCGATGATATCGCCGGCCCATGCCTCTTCGGCCAATTCGCGGTCCGACGCAAGAAACAGCACCGGGTTGGAAATTGCCATGGGTTTCTTGGTGCGCGCATGGGTCAGTTTCATGCCACGCTTGAAATGCCCACTGGCCATGCGAACAAAGGCCACCCGGTCGCGGTGCTTGGGGTCCATGTTGGCCTGCACCTTGAACACAAAGCCGGTGACCTTGGTTTCTTCGGGGGCGATCTGGCGCGGTTCGGCTGATTGCGGCTGTGGTTCGGGGCCGTAGGTGCCGATGCCGTCCATCAACTCCTTGACGCCGAACGAATTGATCGCGGAGCCAAACCAGATCGGCGTCATGTGCCCTTCAAGCACCGATTGCGGGTCAAGCGTGGGCAGCAATTCGCGCGCCATCTCGACCTCTTCGCGCAGCTTGTCGACCAGATGATCGGGCACATGGCGGGCCAGCTCGGGATCATCCAAGCCATTGATCTGGATGGATTCGGCCACCTTGTTGCGGTCGGCGCGGTCCATCAGCTCCAGCCGGTCGTTCAGCATGTCGTAGCAGCCGATGAAATCACGGCCCACGCCAATGGGCCAACTGGCCGGGGTCACGTCAATCGCCAGATTTTCCTGAATTTCGTCGATGATATCAAAGGTATCGCGGCTTTCGCGGTCCATCTTGTTACAGAAAGTCAGGATCGGCAGGTCGCGCAGGCGGCACACTTCGAACAGTTTTTGCGTCTGGCTTTCGACACCTTTGGCGCCGTCGATGACCATCACCGCCGCATCCACCGCCGTCAGGGTGCGATAGGTGTCTTCGGAAAAATCCGAGTGGCCGGGTGTATCCACCAGATTGAACCGGAACCCACTGAAATCAAACGACATCGCCGAGGCCGAGACAGAAATGCCGCGGTCTTTTTCCATTTGCATGAAGTCCGAGCGTGTGCGCCGTGCCTCGCCCTTGGCGCGCACCTGACCAGCCATCTGAATGGCACCGCCATAGAGCAGAAACTTTTCAGTCAGCGTGGTCTTGCCCGCATCAGGGTGACTGATGATGGCAAAGGTGCGGCGGCGCGCAATCTCGGGCGGCAATTTGGGGCGGTTCGGGGTCTGATCCAACATGAGGCGGCATATAGAGGGCGCAGGGCAGGGGCGCAATACGGGGTGTGGAATGGGCGGTTCTGGATACCGAGTGTTCAGCATTTCGCACAGGGGGCCAATTGTGGGCAGGCTTCAGGTTAGGGGGAAGTCATCCGAATGGAATTTTTAGGTGACGGTGGCCAGCCCGGAGTGGGCAAATCACCCAAGTATCGAAGCAG
>DATFJQ010000222.1:0-13526 GCA_035269125.1 Roseovarius sp. | reverse complement strand
CGCAATCGACAGCGCCGTTGTCAGGCAAAAATGCGCCATCAAGCCCCCGCAGGCAATCACCACAAGCCACGGCACCGAAACGGCCGAGGGCAGGGCAATGTTACCATCCAGCCCTGCACAGATCAGGCCGAATATACTTTGGGTGAGGGTCATCCAGAACAGGATGCAGGTCAGGGTTTCGGTGCGCGTCAGGCGCTTTGTGAACATGATCGACCCGGCAAAGCCGATGGCGGCACAGGCGGCGGCCAACATCCCGATATTCACCGTGTCCGGGCTGGGGCGCGCGACGATCAGGATGCCGATGAACCCGATAAGGGCCGCCAGCACCCGCACCCGCGTCATCCGTTCGCCCAAGATCAACGGGGACAGGATCAGCACCCAAAGCGGCGAGGTGAATTCCAGTGCAAAGACCTGCGCCAGCGGGACTACAGTGATCGCGAAAAACCAAAGGTTTTGGCCGGTAAAATGAAAGACGTTGCGCAGCAGATGCAGCCCCGGCTGGCGGCTGGTAATGGTGCGATGCGCCCCGCTTAGCCGTGCGGCGCAAATCACCAGACCAAGGCCGATCAAACTGCGATACATCATGATTTCAAACGTATCGAGTTCAAAACTGACCGATCGCCCACCTACAGCCATTGCCGAGAACGACAACACCGCGCCCAGCATCCAAGCGGCGGCGCGCAGCACATCAGCCGGATCAGTTTGGGCAGGAAACATCGCCGGCCGGCTCACTCCCACTCGATAGTGCCGGGGGGCTTCGATGTGACGTCATAGGTGACGCGGTTGATGCCCTTGACCTCGTTAATGATCCGGGTGGCGGTTTCGCCCAGAAACTCGTGGCTGAACGGGTAATAATCAGCGGTCATTCCATCCACCGATGTCACCGCGCGCAGCGCGCAGGCGTAATCATAGGTGCGGCCATCGCCCATCACGCCCACCGTGCGCACCGGCAGGATCGCAACAAAGGCCTGCCAGATTTCATCATAGAGGCCATGCTTGCGAATCTGGTCGATATAGACCGCATCCGCCTTGCGCAGGATTTCCAGCTTGTCACGGGTGATCTCGCCGGGGCAGCGAATGGCAAGGCCCGGCCCCGGAAATGGGTGCCGGCCGATGAACGACGCCGGCAGGCCAAGTTCATGGCCAAGCGCGCGCACCTCATCCTTGAACAGCTCGCGCAGCGGTTCGACCAGTTTCAGGCCCATCTTCTCGGGCAGACCACCAACATTGTGGTGGCTTTTGATCGTCACCGAAGGCCCGCCCGAGAAGCTGACGGATTCAATCACGTCAGGATACAGCGTGCCTTGCGCCAGAAACTCGGCGCCCTCTATCTCACCGGCGTATTTTTGGAACACGTCGATAAACAGGCGACCAATCGTTTTTCTTTTTTCTTCCGGGTCACTTATGCCCTCAAGCTCACCCAAAAACAGATCTGCTTCGTCGGCGTGGATCAGCGGAATATTGTAGTGGTCGCGGAACATTGTGACCACTTCATCGGCTTCATTCAGCCGTAACAGGCCGTGATCGACAAACACACAGGTCAGTTGATCTCCAATCGCCTCGTGGATCAAAACCGCCGCAACCGAGCTGTCCACGCCGCCGGACAATCCGCAGATCACCTGCTTGTCGCCCACTTGTTCGCGGATCAGGCGGATTGCTTCTTCGCGGTAGGCCGCCATCGTCCAGTCGCCCTTGAACCCGGCCGAGCGGACAAAGTTTTCATAAAGCGTCTTGCCGTTCGGCGTGTGATGCACTTCGGGATGGAACTGAACTGCGTAGAACTGACGCTCCAGATCGGCGGTAATCGCAAAGGGCGCATTGGGCGAGGTGCCATACACCTCGAATCCCGGTGCAATTTGGCTGACGTGGTCGCCGTGGCTCATCCAGACCTGTTCACGCTCTTCCAGAAACCAGCCTGTCAGCAAATCGATTCGCTGCTGGCTTGGGCTGACATAGGCGCGGCCGAATTCCGCTGTGCCATGGCCGCGTTCCACCCGACCGCCCAGCATATGCATCATGACCTGCTGGCCATAGCAAATGCCCAAAATTGGCACGCCAAGCCGGAACACCTTTTCCGGCGGGCGCGGCGATCCGTCGTCGATCACGCTGGCAGGCCCGCCGGACAGGATCACAGCCTTCGGTGCGAACGTGTCCAGAAAGGCGTCGGTCACGCTCTGGAAGGGGTGGATTTCACAATAGACGTTCAATTCACGCAAGCGGCGCGCGATCAGCTGCGTCACCTGGCTGCCGAAGTCTATGATAAGAAGGCGGTCATGCAATGTCTGGCTCATGCCCTGCCAATAGGACGCAGGTGCGATTTGCGCAAGACCCGGCGTGCGGGTGGCCCAAAACGGCGTCACCTTGGCGTCACATGTCGCTTTAGACCGCATAAGGCCGCAAATCTATGGTGGCGGGGCGTTTTGCTGCGGTATTCAGTGGCCAGCCGCGCCCCACATCGGGGCGCAGATTGCACTTCAGGGGTAGGACAACACATGGCCGAAGCAGCAACCCGCAGACGTGGACGTGGTGGTGGTGGCGCGGCGCGCCGCGCAGAGCGCACTGCCGTCAGCGTTGAAACCGCGAAATTCATCGAACGCAACATCCCGCTTTATGAGATTCTGGATGAAGAGGCGTTGCAGATCATCGAAACCAACGCCGAGATCATTCTTGAAGAGGTCGGTGTCAATTTCGTTGAAAACCCCAAGGCACTTGAACGCTGGCGCGAGGCCGGGGCCGATGTGCGCGGCGAGCGCGTGCATATCCCGCGCGGTCTGGCCCGCAAGCTATGCTCGACCGCGCCATCACGGTTCACGCAACATGCCCGCAATCCCGAACGCAATGTGGAGATCGGTGGCAACACGCTGGTTTGTGCGCCGATCTATGGCCCACCCTTTGTGCGCGACATGGAAGGGGGCCGCCGTTACGCCACGATGGCCGATTTCGAACGCTTCGTGAAACTGGGCTATATGTCAAAATGGCTGCACCATTCGGGCGGCACCGTGTGCGAGCCTACGGATGTTCCGGTGAACAAACGCCATCTTGATATGCTTTATGCGCACATGACGCTGAGCGACAAGCCGTTCATGGGCTCGGTTACCGATCCCGCCCGTGCGCAAGACAGCGTTGAAATGTGCGAAATCTTGTTTGGCAAGGATTTCGTGCGCGACAACACGGTGATGACCTCACTGATCAACGTCAACTCGCCCATGACGTTCGACGAGGTGATGATGGGCGCGTTGGAGGTTTACGCGGAAAACAATCAGGCCTGCATCGTGTCCCCCTTTATCGTCGGCGGCGCCATGGCGCCCGTGTCGGTTGTCGGCACGCTGACGCAGGTTCTGGCCGAAGTCATGGCTGGCATTGCCTATAGCCAATTGGTGCGCCCCGGTGCCCCGGTGATCTTTGGCGCCTTTGTCAGCTCGATCGACATGAACAGCGGTGCGCCGACCTTTGGCACGCCTGAGGCCAGCCAGATCATCTACGGCGCCGGTCAACTTGCACGCCGGATGGGTTTGCCGTTCCGGTCAGGCGGCAGCTTGTGCGGATCGAAACTGCCAGATGCGCAGGCCGCCTATGAAACTGCGAACACGTTCAACGCCATCTTGTTGGGTGGTGTGAATTTCATGCTTCATAGTTGTGGCTGGCTGGAAGGCGGGCTTGTCGCCAGTTTCGAGAAATTTGTCATGGACGCGGATCAATTGGGCGTTCTGCATAAAATGGCTGAAGGCGTCGCAGCGGATGAGAACGGACAAGCCATGGATGCCATCCGCGAAGTGGGGCCGGGCGGGCACTATCTGGGCTGCGCCCATACGCAGGCCAACTTCAAAAAGGCGTTCTGGCGCTCGGACGTTCTGGATTACAAACCGTTCGAGACATGGCACGAAGAAGGCGAGCGAGACACCATGGTTTTGGCGAATGCCAAGATGCACCAGATGCTGACAAATTATCAGCAGCCCGCGCTTGATCCGGCAATCGCCGAAGCGTTGGCGGGCTACGTCGCCGAGAAAAAGGCGTCGATGCCCGACGCCTTTACCTAAGACCCGCGTTATTGCGCGAGTGTGGCTCGCAAAATCCGGGCTTCGCCCATCATGGCGATCAACACAGAAACATGACGCGCCGCGGAATATTCCGCGGCGCGTTTTTTTCGATGGGCCTCCATCTCTGATTCCATATCCATCAAAAGCATCAGCGCCTCTCCGCTGCGCGGCAAGGGATCGATCCCTAACACGCGGGGCAGGTGAATGCTCCGCCGATACTCCGCCAATCCGAACCTCGCAGCACGGATCAATAGGCTGGGACGGCGCAGGGCGTTGAGGGTTGACAGCATATCCAACATGGCAATCTCTCCGTTTTGGTTTCGCCAATTGTAATACTCAACCTTTCCGGGTGTTGCGTCTTGACCGTTAAGACCGAACGCAGGCCAATCCAATTATTTACCTTTTGGAAGTCATTGTTGCCAAACAGTTTATAGTTAACGAACTGGTAAGAAATGCTCGCTTAGGTTGTGGCTATTTTGCCGCTATGCGCAAAATTCCAGGCCTGAAATGGCCGGACAGGGAACTTGGGAAGGGGAATGATATGACGTATGGCTCTGTTGGGTCGGACCAGTTGGCAAATGTTCCGTCATGGGTGCCCCAACCAGCAATGCATTATCTGGCGCATACCGAAAGTGGCACTTCGATCCGTGCGCTTGCGCGCCGGGCTGGATGTCATGCCTCTACGGTTCTGCGTCAGATCCGCAGCTACGAATCCAAGCGAGATGATCTTCTGGTCGATGAGGGGCTGCGCCGATTGGGTCGCCAAGTTCTTCGTCACAGCCGGGCCGGTTCAAAGATCAAGGAGGCGAATGAGAACATGATCGAAGGGACCAGCCAAAAGACACAGACCCTGACGGATGACCAGTTGACGGCCCAAACCCGGCGTGTCCTGTTGCGGCTGTGCGAGACCGGCGCCGTTCTGGCCGTTTCGGCAGATATGGACAAGGCAGTCGTCGTTCGGGAAACACCGGGCGGGGCCTCATCGCGCACCGCTGTGGTAGACCGAGCCATCGCCGAAGCGATGGCGCTGAAATCCTGGATAACATGCGGCAATTCCGGCCGAGTCTTGCGTTATACGATCACCGCTCGCGGCCGCAGCGCCTTGAGCCACATGATCGCCGAGACCGAAAATCAGGCACTGGGTTTTGCCGAAGCACCGACAGGGTTCATCGGGCAGGAGGCCGATCAAGCCACTGACCCTAACGGACGCGCAGCGTCCGGCAGTAAACGCGTGCGCTATGGTATTGCCGAAACGCCATTGGTGGCATTGGCCCGTCGAAAAGACCGTGATGGTCGGCCGTTTCTGTCTGCGGGTCTGGTGCGCGTGGGCGAGCGCCTGCGCGAGGACTTTGAATTGGGGCAAATCAGCATCCCGCGCAACGCAGGCAGTTGGGACACAATTTTGACCGATATCGAAGACGCCCTGCACACCACCAGCCAAGACCAATATGCGATGCGGGCGCGGGCGCGCGTCGTTGGGGCCTTGCGCGATCTTGGGCCGGGTCTGGGCGATATGGCGCTGCGCTGCTGTTGCTATCTTGAAGGGCTTGAAAAGGCCGAACGTCGCATGGGATGGTCGGCGCGGTCCGGCAAGATCGTGTTACGCATCGCATTACAGCGCCTCAAACGGCACTATGACGGGTTGGGCGATGACGGCGGGCTGATCGGTTAGGCGGGTCAGCCGCCCACAAGCCAGCCCACGCCAAAGGCGACAAGGGCGCAAACACCCCCGACCAGAACCGTTTCCCCGACCGACCGTACAAGCTTTTCGCGCAAGGCACCAAACCGCAGCAGGCCCAACGCGACAAGCGCAAGAAAGGTGGCCAGAACGGATGTCACGAACGTGGCCTGAGTCGGTTCGAACAGAAAGTAGGGCACCAAGGGCACGGCCCCAAAGCAAACGAAGGCCAAAAAGGTGAACAATCCGTTGATCGCCGGGTTTTCATCATCGGGGTCGTGCATGCCGTATTCATAGGACATGATCATATCGGCCATCAGGCGCGGATGCCGCGACAGGATCGTGCTCATGGTTTTCGCGTCGTCGTCGCTTAGCCCTCGGTGCTGCAACAATCCAACGATGCGGTTGGCCCCGGTCGTGGGCCGCTGCCCGATGTCGCGCAGTTCCGCGTGATGGCGGCTGCGATACAGATCATTCTGGGATCGGGCAGACAGGAACTCTCCCAATCCCATACTGACCGCATCGGCAAACAGATTGGCCAAGCCAAAGACAAGAACCGCCAGCCCGCCAATCTGCGCCACGCCCTCGGCGGAGGCCCCGGCAAACCCGGCCACGATGGCAAAGGTGGTTACGATACCGTCATTGCCGCCATAAACAATCTGCTTGAGAAACTGTTGCGTTTTGCCAAGGGCAGGGGGAGGGGTAGACGGGGAGTGTAATCTGCTGTCAGGGTCCATGGCTGGGGCCTGCCTTGCTGAGAACATTAAAGAACGGCTGAAGATAAACGACCTGACGCAATCTACAACCGCTTGCGACAGGTAAAAAAGCCGGCCCGCACATCACTGCACGGACCGGTACCCACCAAATCACTCGCTAAGGCGATGGGCACTAAGAACAACCGTTGCGGAAGAACCGCAATTCGGCATTTGTGGAACTGGCACTCCCCACCGCTGTGCACTATACTTGCAGCAAGTTAACAAACGATGTGCGGGGAATATTTCGTGCGAGACCTCAAGATCCCGGATCAGCGCCACCCGGAAAAAGCGCACCGACCGGATAATGCCCAGCCGAAAAAACCCGATTGGATTCGCGTCAAGGCGCCTACGGGCAAGGGCTATCGTGACACGCATAAAATCATGCGTGAGCATAATCTGGTGACTGTCTGCGAAGAGGCGGGATGCCCCAATGCCGGCGAATGCTGGAGCCAGGGCCACGCTACCATGATGATCATGGGCGATATTTGCACGCGCGGTTGCACCTTCTGCAACGTGGCCACCGGAAAGCCGCAGGATCTGGATGTGTTCGAACCCGGCCGCGTTGCCGATGCGGTTCAGAAACTGGGATTGAACCATGTGGTGATCACCAGCGTCGATCGCGACGACATCGACGACGGCGGTGCCGAGCATTTCGCGCAGACGATTCGTGCGGTGCGCCATCGCAGCCCCAGAACCACGATTGAAATTCTGACGCCCGATTTCCTGCATTGCGCACCCTCGGTTCTGGAAACCGTGGTGGCTGCGAAACCGGACGTGTTCAATCACAACCTTGAGACGGTTCCGTCGCTATACCCTTCGGTGCGGCCCGGTGCGCGGTATTTCCATTCGCTGCGTTTGCTGCAGCGCGTGAAAGAGATCGACCCGTCGATGTTCACCAAATCGGGCATCATGGTGGGCTTGGGCGAAGACCGTCAGGCCGTGCATCAGGTGATGGACGACATGCGCGCCGCTGACATTGATTTCCTGACGGTCGGCCAATATTTGCAGCCCTCGCCGAAACACCATGCGGTTGACCGTTTTGTGCATCCTGATGAGTTTGCGGCCTATGAAAAAGCCGCCTATGGCAAAGGGTTCCTGATGGTCTCGGCCACGCCGCTGACGCGCTCAAGCTATCATGCCGGTGACGATTTCGCACGTCTGCGCGAAGCGCGTCTTGCGAAACTGGGTTAAGCCTGACCGACACCAAGACACAAAAAAACCGGCTGCGTGACAGCCGGTTTTTATTTATCCAATGGCGCCCCTCATTGGCCGCCCTATGCTTAGCGACCCCAAGTTCGAACCGGGCCGCAATCCATATGCACAAAATTCGATCCCGAATAGCGCCCAACGCCACCGCCTTGGCAGGCCTTGGCCGCACGGAACATTTGCGACACGGATCGCGACCCAAGCCGTAAGTCGGCGGCTTGACCGCGTAAATGGCGCGAATTCTTGGCCACACCACTGGACCGGCTGCGTAGCATCGCGTTTGTTTTCGGGCTGCGATAGCCCGACAACAACATATAGGGTTCTTCCGCATCCAGAAGGTTGTGTGCTGCCGACATGATATCGATGGTGCGCGTGTCGATATTTTTTACATCATTCGTGCGCCAGTCGCGCATGAACAGGTTAATTTCCTTCACCGCGTCATGGATGTAATCGCCTTCGATCCAGTAGATCGTATCGATCCGTTCGCCAGTGCGAGGCGATGTCATGCGTAGCCGACGCACATCGCCGGCGCCGCGCAAAAACCCTGCTGCATTGCTGTAGGTGGGGGCCGCGATCACAGTGGTTGCCGCAAGAGCACTCAATACCGCGCGCCGCGTCATGCCCAAAGAGCTGTCTTTCGTCATTTGTATAGCGCCTGTCCCGTCGCTTGCTCGATGCCCGCGTTCCGCGAGCCGTGTTGCTGTATCCCCAAGTAAGTTCACCTTATGGCACAGAAGGAATCACTGACCAAGGGAGATTTAGCTCGAATTGATTGTGGCAAGTATTTTCGGCAGAAATTTGCGCAAATCACGAAAGCTGTGCCCAATTTGCGCGAATGCCGATGCGTTTTCGCCGCAATCCCCCCGCAACCAAGCGATATAACTTAGAATTGAATGGACAAATTCGCGACCAGACTGCCAACACGGTATGCAGTAACCACGGGTGAACACTTAATAAGGATTTTCGGTATGGTGGCGATAACCAAGTCAGGATTGGGGACTTTTGTGCTGGGCGGGTTGTTGGCTCTTGCCCATACCCTGTTCAGCGCCGCACCGTCACACGCGGTGGGGCAAGTGACGGCCTTCAAACAAGCCGTGGCTGAGGCCGCCGCGAAAGATCGGGATCTTGCCGCATATTATCGTGAGAACAATTATCAACCGCTCTGGACCGGGGCGTCGCGCACAGAGCAGCGCCGCCGCGCGGCCCTGTTTGATGCCATTGCCGCCGCCGATGACCACGGATTGCCCGCCGAGCGCTATGATGCTCAAGGCCTATTGCAGCAGCTTCAGTCGGTGCGCTCTCCGCGGGATCGCGGATTGGCCGAGGTCGCGCTGAGCCGCGTGTTCCTGTCGCTGGCGCGTGACATGCAAACCGGTGTGCTGGTGCCTGCCCGCGTCGACAACGATATCAAGCGTCAGGTGCCCTATCGTGATCGGAAATCCTATCTGACAGGCTTTGAGCAAAGCACGCCTGCCGGTTTCTTTCGGGCTTTGCCCCCGAAGACCAATGAATACAGCCGCTTGATGAAAGAAAAACTGCGGCTTGAGCGGGTGCTGGCCCAAGCGGGATGGGGCCCCAAAGTTCCGGCTGATGCGCTCAAGCCCGGACAATCGGGCGCAGCGGTTGTCAGCATGCGTAACCGTTTGATGGCCATGGGATTTATGCCCCGTAGCTCCACCAGCAGCTATGACACCCAGATGCTACAGGCGGTGCAGCGGTTCCAGTTGGCGCATGGCTTGGCCCCCGATGGCGTGGCCGGGGCAGGGACCATGGCCGAAATCAATACCCCGGTCGCAGACCGGCTGAAGTCGATCATCGTTGCGATGGAACGGGAACGCTGGATGAACAAACCCAAGGGTCAGCGCCACATCATGGTCAATCTGACCGATTTCCACGCTCGCATTTTTGACAACGATGTTGTCACTTTTGAAACCCGCGCCGTGATCGGCAAGAACGATGGCGACCGGCGCAGCCCCGAGTTTTCGGACGAGATGGACCATATGGTTATCAACCCCACATGGCATGTGCCCCGGTCTATTGCGGTCAAGGAATACCTGCCGCAGATGAAGCGCAATCGCAACGCCGTCGGGCATCTAAAGCTTTATGATCGGCGCGGTCGTCAGGTCAGTCGGTCGTCGATCAATTTCAATGCTTACAACGCGTCCAACTTTCCGTTTGCGATCAAACAGCCACCGTCACAGCGCAACGCGCTTGGCTTGGTCAAGTTCATGTTTCCGAATAAGTATAATATATACCTGCACGATACCCCTGCCAAAAACCTGTTCGAACGCGAAACACGTGCTTACAGCCACGGCTGCATCCGCCTGCACAAACCATTCGATTTCGCCTATGAACTGCTGGCCAAGCAGGAAAGCGACCCAAAGGGCTTTTTCCATTCGACCTTGAACACCGGGCGTGAAACGCGGGTCAATATGGTTCAGCCGGTGCCGGTGCATATCCAATACCGCACCGCGTTCACCCGAGCGAAAGGCCCGGTGCAATATCGCCGCGATGTCTATGGCCGGGACGGGCGCATATGGAACGCGCTTGAAAAAGCAGGGGTTTCGCTGCGCGCGCATCAAGGCTAAACCGCTCTTCGCAAAAGGAGAGTGCCATGGCCTATACGATAGAGCAGATCGCACAGGCGCTTGGGGCCACGGCCCTTGGCGCCACAGATATTCAGATCGACAGCGTTGCCGAACCCGCAGATGCGGGTGCCGATCAGTTGGCATTGGCGATGAAGCCGGAATATGCCGAAAACCTGCCCAAAGGGGCCGCGCGCGCGGCAATGCTGTGGGACGGGGCCGATTGGCAGGCACTTGGGCTGGAGGCCGCGATCATCTCGCCTCGCCCGCGTTTTGCCTTGGCGGGCCTGTCGGCGATGATGGATCTAGGGCAGGGCTGGCCACAAGGCATTCACCCCTCGGCGGTGATTGATGATAGCGCTGAACTGGCCACAGATGTCAGCGTCGGGCCGCTGGCGGTTATTGGTGCGGGCGTTCGCGTCGGTGCGGGCACGGTCATCGGGCCGCAATGTTTTATCGGAACCGACACGCAGATCGGGCCAGGCGGGTTCCTGCGCGAAGGCGTTCGGATCGGTGCCCGGGTGCGTATTGGTGCGCGCTTTATCGCGCAGCCCGGCGCGGTGATCGGCGGCGACGGGTTTTCGTTCGTCACGCCCGAAGTCTCGGGCGTTGAGCGTGCACGCCAAACACTTGGCGATCAGGGCGAGGTGCAAAAGCAATCCTACGCACGTATTCATTCGCTGGGGGCTGTGACCATCGGGGATGATGTCGAGGTGGGCGCAAACGCCTGTATTGATCGCGGCACCGTGCGCGACACGCGCATCGGCAACGGCTCCAAGATCGACAACCTTGTCCAGATCGGCCACAATGTGGTGGTCGGCAATGACACGTTGCTATGTGGTCAGGTGGGCATCGGGGGCTCGGTTGTGATCGGCAATAACGTGGTGCTGGCGGGCCAGACCGGCGTCGCCGACAACGTCTTTATTGGCGACAACGCGATCACCGGCGGCGGCACAAAGGTGCTGGCCAATATCCCGGTCGGGCGTGTGATGCTGGGCTACCCGGCGATGAAGATGGACAGCCAGATGGAAGTCTACAAAAACCTTCGCAGGCTCAAGCGTCTGTTCAGCGATGTCGCAACACTTAAGAAAACTGTTTCAAACATCGGGCAGAGTGACTAAATCCCTCACAACGGGATCGCAACAAAGAGCACAGCCATGAGCCGCAGCACCACCGATCGTGTCATTTCCATTATCGCCGAGCAAGCCGTGCTGGACCCGTCTGACGTGTCGCTCGACAGCACTTTGGAAGATCTGGGGATCGACAGTCTGGGTCTTGTCGAAAGCATTTTCGCGATCGAAGAAGAATTCGACATCGCTGTGCCGTTCAACGCCAATGAACCGCAAGCCAGCGATTTCGATATCTCGTCGGTTGCGGCCATTGTCGAAGGCATCGAAAAACTGGTGAAAGACCAATCGTGAAGCGGGTTGTCATCACCGGGGCCGGCACGATCAATTCACTGGGTCACACGGTGCCCGATACGCTTGAAGCCATGCGCGAAGGACGTTGCGGGATCGGCCCGCTGGAGTTCCGCGATGTTGATCGCCTGTCGATCCGTATCGGCGGGCAGGTCAAAAACTACGAACCCGAGACCCGGTTCAACCGCCAGCAACTGGCGCTGTATGACCGTTTTACGCAGTTCACGCTGATCGCCGCGCGTGAGGCGATTGAGCAATCGGGATTGGTGTTTTCAGGCGAATTGGCCGCGCGTGCCGGGATTGTTCTGGGCAATTCGGGCGGGGGCATGACCACGCTCGATGACAATTACCGCAGCGTGTATGAGGACGGCAAAAACCGGGTGCATCCGTTTGTTGTGCCCAAGCTGATGAACAACGCCGCCTCCAGCCATGTTTCGATGGAATTCAACCTCAAAGGCCCCAGTTTCACGGTGTCCACGGCGTGTGCCTCGTCCAATCACGCGATGGCGCAGGCGTTTCAGATGGTGCATGGTGGCATGACCCCGGTGATGATCACCGGCGGATCGGAATCGATGCTGTGCTTTGGCGGAGTCAAGGCATGGGAAGGTTTGCGCGTCATGTCGCGCGATGCCTGCCGCCCGTTCTCGGGCAACCGCAATGGCATGGTGCAGGGCGAAGGCGCCGGTGTTTTTGTGTTCGAAGACCATGACCATGCCCGCGCCCGCGGGGCCGAGATTTTGGCCGAAGTTGCGGGATATGCGATGTCATCGGATGCGTCGGACATCGTGATGCCCTCCAAGCAAGGGGCGGCCCGCGCGATCAAGGGCGCGCTGGCCGACGCGCGGCTGAACACGTCGGATGTGGGGTATATCAACGCGCATGGCACCGGCACGGCGGCCAATGACAAGACCGAAAGCGCGGCTGTGGCCGATGTGTTCGGCGCTCATGCCGACCGGTTGATGATATCCTCGACCAAGTCGATGCATGGCCATCTGATCGGTGGCACCGGCGCGGTCGAGTTGTTGGCCTGCATTCTTGCGGTGCGCGACGGGATCATCGCACCGACGATCGGCTATGACGAACCCGATCCCGAATGCGCGCTGGATGTCGTGCCCAACGAGGCGCGTGAGGCGAATGTGAGTGTGGCGCTGTCCAATGCCTTCGCCTTTGGTGGGCTGAACGCGGTGCTGGCCCTCAAGCGGTTCGGCTGAGCAGACCGTCATAGCCTGTTGCCAAAGTCCATGAAAAAAGGCGCCGTGCGGTGGCACGACGCCCTTGGTCGTCTTTGACGGGCCGCGTCAGTTTTCGACGATGCTCACGTTGTCGAAGGCCGCTGTGAAGCCCGAAAGCGAGGCATTGATATCCACGACCTGATCGGGCGCCTGCGCCGGCACGATCTGCAGATTGGCGTTGGCACCGGCCTTGAACGCGTCGATCTCGGCCTGTGTGAAGCCGATCCGGGCATAGCAGCCGACCATGGTGCAGAACGAAAACGCATAGGTCTTGGCCCGGCCGCCATCAACCGACAACTTCAGCTCTTCGGACAGAAGCGTGCCAAGCGGCACAACGATGGTCGCGCCCGCCACGGCCTGCGCGCCTTCGGGCAGACGGAACAGGCTGAACTCGGCGATCGGATTGCCGCCCTCTTCGGTCAGAAGCTGGTACATCTGGCAAGGGTCTTCCTCGGCGCCGCTACGGAAGCACCGCAACTGCCAATCGCCGTATTCGTCCTTGATATAGTTCTGGTCTTGCTGCGCGGTACGGCCAAGATCCAGCTGTTCTTCAGGCTGCGCCTCCTGACCGGCGGTTTCGGGCGCGGGGGCCTGTTCGGTTTCGGGCGCGAGTTG
>DATFJQ010000221.1:0-11661 GCA_035269125.1 Roseovarius sp. | reverse complement strand
GTGGCCATAGCCCAGATCGGCGAAAGCCTGTGTCGGGATTTTATCGACCGGGCTTTTGCATTCTTGCAGGCACAGGATATCCGGTGCCTCTTCTTGCAACAGCTTTGCTACCAACCCCTCGCGCAGTCGGACCGAATTGATATTCCATGTCGCCAGCGTGAATGCCATGCGCGTTCTCCCCTTGTGGCTGTGTGTTTGCAAACTCTACTGCGCTCTATACCGCGAAGCGCGGCGCACGACACCCTTGCAAGGGGCAGATAAGTCTGCGGCGCACAAAAAAAGCCCCGGCACAAAGCCGGGGCCAGTCCAACAGGGAGGTGCATGTGATGACCCGCACATGCGACGGGTTCGACGATAGAATACCGTTGTACTCAATACCCCGCCTTGATCTGCCTCAAAACCTGAACTTTGGCGTGACAGGTGGCCAGCAGGCGCTTGCGCGGATCAAGCCAAGAGACGGTAACCACCTGATTCCGTGACAAGAAGGCGTGCATTCGACGGGTCTGGCTCGATCTTTTGGCGCAGGCGGTAGATATGCGTTTCCAGCGTATGAGTGGTGACGCCAGCGTTATATCCCCACACCTCGTGCAGCAAAATATCGCGCGCCACGACACCATCGGTCGACCGATACAGAAACTTCAGAATATTCGTTTCCTTTTCGGTCAGGCGAATTTTGCGTTCATTCTCGTCGATCAGCATCTTCATCGACGGTTTGAACGTATACGGCCCCAATTGGAAAACCGCATCCTCGGACTGTTCATGCTGGCGCAGTTGCGCCCGGATACGGGCCAGCAAAACGGGAAATTTGAACGGCTTGGCAACGTAATCATTGGCCCCTGCATCAAGGCCCAGAATCGTGTCGGCATCGCCGTCATGGCCTGTCAGCATCATGATCGGGGCTTTGACACCCTGTTTGCGCATCAGGCGGCACAGCTCGCGGCCATCGGTATCCGGCAACCCCACATCGAGGATCACAAGATCGTATAGCCCGTCGCGCGCTTTAGTCATGGCCTCGGCACCGTTTGCCGCCTCGAACACGTCAAAGTCTTCGGTGACCACCAATTGCTCGCTCAGCGCCTCGCGCAGATCATCGTCGTCATCGACCAAAAGGATTCTCTTAAGCTGTCCCATTTCACTGACTCCTCGTGCTGGTTGCACCCAAGATGTGCCAGCCATCGCCCCGAGACAAGGTATGCAACACTGGTTTCACGCCGACGTGTTGGCGCGCGAGGATATGTTTCAATTTCTGTCGAAAGGGTTTAGCTGTTACACAGTAACAACTGGGAATCCACCTGATGAGCCTTGCACCGGACCTGACCGAGACCATTGCCCGCGCCCGCGCCGACCTGCGTATGGGCGTTCCGATCGTATTATGCGCAACGCAAGGCGCGGCATTGGTCATGGCCGCCGAGACGCTGGACGCGCAGCGTTTGGCCGATCTACGCGCGATTGGCGGCCAACCTGTGTTGACCGTCACCGCGCGCCGGGCCGACACCCTCAAAGCGCGGGCCTATGACGGGGATGTGGCGCGCATCGCGCTGCCCCCCGACGCCAGCCTGTCTTGGGTGCTGGGTGTGGCCGACCCGGCCGATGATCTGAAAACCCCGATGAAAGGTCCGTTGATTACAGCCCGAGATGGTGATGCCGCGCTGCACAGGCTGGCGCTAACCGTGGTCAAATCCGCGCGCCTTCTGCCAGCCGCACTGGTATTGGAGCTGAGCGACCCCGCGCAGTTTGCAACCCAACACGGGCTGACCTGCGTGCCTGCCGATCCGGCGGCCGAGTTGCTGTTGCACACCAGCCCGTTGCACCCGGTTGTCAGCGCGCGGCTGCCTTTGCAGGTCTCAGAGGCGGGTAAACTGCATATTTTCCGCCCCGAAGATGGCGGCGAGGAACATTACGCCATCGAAATCGGCCAGCCACCGCGCGACGCGCCGGTTTTGGCGCGGCTGCATTCGGCCTGTTTTACCGGCGATCTGATGGGAAGTCTGAAATGCGACTGCGGCCCGCAACTGCGCGGCGCACTGGCGCAGATGGGCGGCGAAGGCGCCGGCGTGCTGCTGTATCTTAACCAAGAGGGGCGTGGCATCGGGTTGGCCAACAAGATGCGGGCCTATTCCCTGCAAGATCAGGGATTCGACACCGTCGAAGCCAACCACCGGCTGGGATTCGAGGATGACGAGCGAGATTTCCGCATCGGTGCCGAAATCCTCAAGCGGATGGGCTTTTCAGCCGTTCGGCTGTTGACCAACAACCCCGGCAAGATCGCCATGATGGAAGCCTCGGGCGTCAAAGTGGCTGAACGGGTGCCTTTGAAGGTCGGCGAAAATGCCCATAACAAGGCTTATCTGGCCACCAAGGCCGCGAAGTCGGGCCATCTTTTGTAACCCGCACGCCAAGCGGCACCGGCAGGATTTGAGTATTTTTGGAACAATGAAGCGCCGGGGGGCAGCGATGCTTAGCCGTTGCGCCCAGTTTGATCTTGGTCGTCAGGCATTGGCGCGTCAGGGTCGGCTTGGCCGACGCCCAAAAAGACGAATTTGAACGGCAAGATCCACACAACGCCAAGCCCGACATAGACCAGAAACTCAACCCAGATCGACGGGCGGTCGAACAGATCAATAAGATTGACGGCCGCCACGATATAAAGCGGCAGCCCGATCAGCAGGATCACCAGCGACCACCGCCGCCGCGCCTTGTAACTCAGTGCCATGCGGCCCCCTTGAACAAGCAGATCAATCCGCAAACGGGTCAGTGACCAAGATCGTGTCGTCCCGTTCGGGCGACGTAGACAGTAGCGCAACGGGGCAGTCGATCAACTCTTCGACGCGACGCACGTATTTGATCGCATTGGCGGGCAAATCCGCCCAACTGCGCGCGCCTTCGGTCGAGCTGCTCCAGCCGGGGACTTCTTCGTAGATCGGCACACAGCGCGCCTGTTGATCCGCCGCCGTGGGCAGGTAATCCAGCCGCTGGCCGTCCAGATCGTAGCCGACACAGATTTTCAGCGTCTCGAACCCGTCCAGCACATCCAGCTTGGTCAGGGAAATGCCATTGACGCCCGAGGTGGCGCAGGTTTGGCGCACCAGCGCGGCATCGAACCAGCCGCAGCGACGCTGGCGGCCGGTGGTCGTGCCGAATTCGTGGCCGCGTTCGCCAAGACGTTGGCCGTCGGCGTCCTGTAGCTCGGTGGGAAATGGCCCCTCGCCCACGCGGGTGGTGTAGGCTTTGACAATGCCAAGCACGTAATCAATGGCCCCCGGCCCAATGCCGACACCTGTTGCCGCCTGCCCGGCAATTACATTCGACGAGGTGACGAAGGGATAGGTGCCGAAATCAATATCCAGCAATGCGCCCTGCGCGCCTTCGAACAGGATGCGTTTTCCGGCTTTGCGCTTTTCACTCATCACTTTCCAGACCGGACCGGCATATTGCAGGATTTGCGGGGCAACCTGTTTGAGTTTCTCAATCAGCGCGTCGCGGTCGATCGGCGGCTGGCCAAGCCCCTTGCGTAGCGGATCATGGTGCTGCAAGGCGCGGTCAACGCGCGCCTCCAGCGTGGCATGGTCGGCCAGATCGGCCACGCGGATCGCGCGGCGGCCCACCTTGTCTTCGTAGCACGGGCCAATACCGCGCCCGGTGGTGCCGATCTTGGTGCCCTTGCTGGCGGCTTCCTCGCGGGCGCGGTCCAACTCGCCGTGATAGGGCAGGATCAGCGGTGTATTTTCCGCAATCATCAGGGTGTCGGGGCTGATATCAACCCCTTGGGCGCGGATCGTCTCGATCTCTTGCAGCAGGTTCCACGGGTCCAGCACCACGCCATTGCCGATCACGCTGAGCTTGCCACCGCGCACCACGCCCGAGGGCAAGGCATGCAATTTGTAGACCTTGCTGTCGATCACCAGAGTGTGCCCGGCATTGTGCCCGCCCTGAAAGCGCGCGATGACATCGGCGCGCTCGCTGAGCCAATCCACGATCTTGCCTTTTCCTTCGTCACCCCATTGGGCGCCCACGACGACGACGTTTGCCATGATGATCCTCTTGCATGATGCTGCGGGTCAAAACCCGGCACCGTATAGCGGGCCAGAACGGGCTGCGAAACCGGAAATTGACTTGGGTCCGCCGAACCATGCGACAGACTGCATTGCCGGGTTGCGGGTCCGCGCGGAATTGCATAGATACCCCGCCAGACGCCACACGCATCCGACAAAGGCCTTCCCCAATGGAAAACGTTGTCCTGATCATCCACCTTCTTCTGGCCCTCGCCCTGATTGGCGTGGTGTTGCTGCAACGCTCGGAAGGGGGCGGCCTTGGCATGGGCGGTGGTGGCGGAGGTGGCGCCATGACGGGCCGGGCCGCGGCCACGGCCTTGGGCAAGGTCACATGGGCCTTGGCGATTGCGTTCATTGCCACCTCGATCACGCTGACCATTCTGGCGGCGCAAAAATCGGCCGGCTCATCGGTTCTGGACCGGATCACCGACGCACCGGCCCCTGCCCCGGCTGAGCCTGACCTGCCCGATGCGGGTGGATCGCTTCTGCCGCCGGCGGCGGATGATACTGCGCCCCTGACACCAAGCGCCGACTAACCACAATCGCTTGAGGCATTTTTTCAGACCGCAACAGCATCTTGCGGTCCGCTTGCCTAAGCCCTACGAATCCTTTACATATTGAGTCCCGTGGTGCTGCGGCCAATTTCGGCCGGACAGGGCTGAAAACCGGCTTGAGTTTCAAGCCTGCAATCACGGGGGATGCCAGCCTATGGCACGGTATATTTTCATCACTGGTGGCGTTGTGTCCTCGTTGGGCAAAGGCTTGGCCTCGGCGGCGCTTGGTGCGTTGCTGCAAGCGCGCGGCTTTTCCGTTCGCCTGCGCAAACTGGACCCCTATCTGAACGTTGATCCCGGCACGATGTCGCCGTTTGAGCATGGCGAAGTGTTCGTCACCGATGACGGGGCCGAGACCGATCTGGACCTTGGCCATTACGAACGCTTTACAGGGGTGCCCGCCCGCATGACCGACTCGGTCAGTTCCGGGCGCATCTATTCCAACGTATTGGAAAAAGAGCGGCGCGGCGATTATCTGGGCAAAACCATTCAGGTGGTTCCCCATGTCACCAATGAAATCAAAGAGTTCCTTAAAGTCGGCGAGGATGAGGTTGATTTCATGCTGTGCGAGATCGGCGGCACGGTGGGCGATATCGAGGGCCTGCCGTTCTTCGAGGCAATCCGCCAGTTTTCGCATGACAAACCGCGCGGGCAATGCATTTTCATGCACCTGACCCTGCTGCCCTATTTGGCCGCCAGCGGTGAGTTGAAAACAAAGCCCACGCAGCACAGCGTCAAAGAGCTTCAATCCATCGGCATCGCGCCTGATATCCTTGTCTGCCGGTCCGAACAGCCGATCCCCGAAAAAGAGCGCGAAAAAATCGCCCTGTTCTGCAATGTCCGCAAAGAGGCCGTGGTGGCCGCCTATGATCTGAATTCGATCTACGAGGCGCCGCTGGCCTATCATCACGAAGGGCTGGATCAGGCTGTGCTGGACGCGTTCGATATTTCGCCCGCACCCAAGCCCGACTTGCGCACATGGCAGGATGTCGCCGACAGGATCCACAATACCGACGGCGAGGTGACTGTTGCCATCGTCGGGAAATACACCCAGTTGGAAGACGCTTATAAATCCATCAAAGAGGCCTTGACCCATGGCGGGATGGCCAACCGGGTCAAGGTCAAGGTCAAGTGGGTCGATGCCGAAATATTCGACACCGAAGACCCCGCCCCGCATCTTGAGGGCTTTCACGCCATCCTTGTGCCTGGCGGTTTTGGCGAACGCGGCACCGAGGGTAAGATCAAGGCAGCCCAATTCGCCCGCGAACGCCAGATCCCCTACATGGGGATTTGTCTGGGAATGCAAATGGCGGTCATAGAAGCGGCACGCAATCTGGCCGGTTTGACAGATGCCGGATCAGAGGAGTTCGACCACGAGGCCGGAAAAAAGCGTTTTACGCCCGTTGTGTATCATCTGAAAGAGTGGGTGCAGGGCAACGAAAAGGTTAAGCGCAAGGTCAGCGACGACAAGGGCGGCACAATGCGTCTTGGGGCTTATGACGCGTCTTTGAAGGACGGAAGCCGCGTGGCGCAGGTTTATGGCACGACCAAAATAGATGAACGCCACCGCCACCGCTATGAGGTGGATGTGAAATACCGCGAAAAGCTGGAACAGGTCGGGCTGGTGTTTTCCGGCATGTCACCCGATGGTCGCCTGCCTGAAATCGTGGAATGGCCGGATCACTCGTGGTTCATCGGCGTGCAGTTTCACCCCGAGTTAAAATCGAAACCTTTCGATCCGCACCCTTTGTTTGCCGATTTCGTGCGCGCGGCGGTTCAAACCTCGCGCTTGGTTTGAGGTGATAATGGGGGCGCTGCCCCCGTCGCGCAAAGCGCGACTCCCCCGGAGTATTTTGAGAACAATGAAGACGGATGCCGTCTAAGCCGGTGACGCCGCGCAGGTGATCTGGCTGAGGGCCTCTTCGACAAGGGCGGGGCCTGCGCCGGGCTGTGTGGCACCTTCCGACAGGATACGCCGCCACGCCCGTGCCCCGGGGCGGCCCGCGAAAAGCCCCAGCATGTGGCGGGTGATCTGATTGAGCTTGCCGCCTTGTGACAAATGGCGCTCGATATATGGCAACATTGCGTGCACCGCAGCTTCAGCGGTGCTATCCGGTTCGGTCTCGCCAAAGATCACCCGGTCCGCCGCGCACAGGATATCGGCGGGCTGATGATAGGCCGCGCGCCCGACCATGACGCCATCGAGGCCGCCGTCCAGCACGGCCTGCGCTTGGGCAAGCGAGGTCACACCACCATTGAGGCTGATGTGCAAATTCGGGAACAGCCCTTTCATTCGATGGACAAGATCATAATCCAGCGGCGGGATATCGCGGTTTTCCTTGGGGCTGAGACCTTGGAGCCACGCTTTGCGGGCATGGATCGTGACCCGCCCGACCCCAGCGGCAACGATCTGGGCCAGAAATTCCGGCAGCACCTGTTCGGGGTCTTGGTCATCCACGCCGATCCGGCATTTGACCGTCACCTCGGCCGGTTGAGCGGCGATCATCGCCGCGCAGCACTCGGCAACCACGGCGGGCTCTTTCATCAAGACCGCGCCGAATGTGCCGGATTGCACCCGGTCAGAGGGGCAGCCAACGTTCAGGTTGATCTCATCATAGCCCGCCTGCGCGCCCAAACGAGCGGCTTGCGCCAATTCAATTGGGTCCGAGCCGCCCAGTTGCAGGGCAACGGGATGTTCTTGTGGGTTGTATTCAAGCAAATGCATTGCCCCGCCCCGCACCAGCGCAGGGGCCGTCACCATCTCGGTGTACAAAAGCGAATGCCGCGACAGCAATCGGTGCAAATACCGACAATGTCTGTCGGTCCAATCCATCATCGGGGCAACGGACAGGCGCGCGGCGCCAGATATTCTATGTTTGCCTTGTTTCATTGACTTATCAGCAGTCTAAGGCGGTCACGATAAACGATCATTCGCAACGATTCCGGACGGTTTCGATCTTGGGTGCTACAATTGTAGCACTGGGAAGTCGCTTTGTAGCACTGGCACACACGGACGTCACCCACTCACCTGACGAGGCGACACCAATTTCCCGATGCGATCTTTTCCGACGGAAACAACTCGAACCCATCGTCCTCACGAAGCTCACGAGGACTGGACATGGCGACCATCACGAAACGTAAAAAAGCGAACGGCAAGGCCACTTACACCGCTCAGGTGAGAATAAAGAAAGGCGGGCAAGTTGTATTTTCAAAATCGTCAACTTTTCAACAACGCAAGCTGGCAGAGAAGTGGGCGACACGCACGGAGCAATCTTGGAAAGAAAGCTCGTATTCGCAGGGGTCTAAGGATGAAATATTTTCCACGCTTATCAAACGTTATCGGCACGATATTGAAAATGAGGTTGGCAAAACACTGATCCAGTGCTTGCGGACTCTCGAAGCAATGGAGGAAACCAAGCTTCCCTGCGATCAAGTTGATCGGGCGTTCCTTATTCGTCTCGCTCGGGCAATAAAACGTGAAGGGTGATGCCCCGCTACAGTAGACAGTTACATGCAGCATCTTTACGGGCTCTTTGCAGTAGCCGAAGCCGCGTATCGGATTCCTCTCAAATACGAAGATATGCAGAGCGCGATGAGGACACTGCGAAGACTAAAAATCGTCGGAAAGGCTGCAAAACGCGACCGACGGCCAAAACTCGCAGAACTGGATGCGTTGATGGAAGAGACCTACACGCGATCTGTAAGGAGCAACGCCTCTCCACTGCACGAAATTATCGCATTCGCCATTTCTTCGTCACGGCGTCTTTCGGAGATTACAGGACTTCTTTGGGAGGACGTCAACTACGCCGATAAGAAGGTTCTTGTCAGAAATATGAAGCATCCAGGCCAGAAGAAGGGTAACGACGTCTGGGTCCTGCTGAGCGATGAAGCACTCCAAATCATCATGTCGATGCCGAAGGTGGATCGACGGATCTTCCCCTACGACCCGGACAGCTTATCAACCGCATTTACCCGCCTCGTTGGTCTTTTTGACGAAACCAATGATCTTCACTTCCATGACCTGCGACATGAATCCATTTCGCGTGCATTCGAAAAGGGCTGGTCAGCCGCAGAAGTCCGCATGATATCTGGTCATCGCTCGTGGTCCGCCCTCGAAATTTATACGAACTTGGAGAAAATCGGAGATCAACTTGAAGACTGGAAGTGGTGGGATTTCGTGTTCAAGCCTGAGCCCCCAGAGCGGATTGACGCCCTGAAAAGACAGCTCGTAAGACAACGGCTCGTCAAAAAAATCATTCGAAAAAGCCCGGAAAACCCTTGGCCGCAAATGCCAACGCATCTTTTTCACAATAAGTACAGCTTGATGCAGATCCTCAGATCCCCTTTCTAAGACCTTCCATGCCATCCCCATGTCAAAGCGGTCGTGGGCGGCAGTCGAATTCTAACTCCGGCGGCATCTACCGCCGGATCTGATTTCCTCAAGCGTCTGAACGTAATAAGCTTTCTTGCCTCGCAACGCGCTGAGGCCGCGTCTGACAGGATTCCTTTCACTTCATCGAAAACGCAAAAACGCGCCAAAGAGCACGGGCTCCGCGTCGTCTGATGAGAAGCCCGTGCGACGACTTGAGGGTCGTCGCACGGGGCCTGCGCGCAGAGCAGACGCGCCCGCCTTGCGGCAATCGTAAGACGATCCTCGAGAGTTGTATCCTCTGTATGCATGATCTGTCCTTTCTTGGACGACCGGGCGGAATGCCCGGTCTTCAGACCTGGCGCCGAGGTGGGAGCCAGGGGCATTGATCACGCCAGGAGGTGATACGCCGCATGGTCGCCGCTAGACAGCGCTTCGGCGAGGGCCTGCAAAGCAGTCGTGAAGCTGCTGGATGTCCTGAGCGCGAGGCTCCGTTGGATCCAGTCGGAGGCATCGGGAGGACGCGCCACGCTCAGGGTCGTGTTCAATACAAGCACGCAGGAGTGCGAGAAACGCCCAGACCTCGCGCTGGCAGACACGCGGCGGCAAAGCGTTGTCGGCCACATCACCGCAAAACTGGATCGCACGCTGCGCCCATTGCGGCCCGCCGGGGAAGCCGGCGGCGTTCTCAAGCGCAACCCCGTGCTCTTTGAGAAAGGCGCGCAGGCCTGGCACGAGGTCCTTCGTGCCGATGTCCGCTGATGTTATGTTTGAGTGAGTGTCGATCATGTGTCTCCTATCGACCTGCCCTTCGTGGCAGTGTCAGCCCACCATGGCCTCCTTTCATGTGTTGGCGGGGATACGCGGACCACCGGCTGTCGTGAGAGCAACAGGTTCGGAAATCTGCCGATAGTCCGGTCGAGCGCCGCGAGGGTGGTTCGCGGCACCAGACTTCATGGAGGGACTTTCGCCGTTGATAAGCAGCGAATCCGGGAACTGCGCGCGTGCCGCTACGGATGTGCCATCCGCTTGGTGACGTATCGTGATACCCCTCGCTATCTCACAGCGCTAAAAGACTACCAGCCTGGACACCCGCCCTCTTCCAGTTCGCTGCCGATCTCATTGGAGGCATGACGATATGTCCAACCACGCATCGCGAAGTTTTATTCGTGGGACGTTTGCACCTGCGGTCAGCTTGTTGGACATTCCAGCCCTTCCTGCGAGCGCCCAGTTTTGCCGCGACGGCCACGGCCATCGGTAGAGAAAGCGGCAACCCACCGTTCGCCACTGCGACCATGAACATCCTGAATGCGCTGCCCGCGGATCTTCGTCGCAGGTCATGCCAATGGGGGCTAACTCGGGCTCATTCTGCGTGTCATGCGCTTTTTTTGCAGTTTGGCTTTGCCATCACAGTCTGGGAAGCGGACACAACCGAGAAAGGCTCCATACCGGCCGCGGCGTTCGACCAGCCATCCTGCGTCGCAGCTGGGGCAGGCCTGCTGGGTCACACCGCAATCACCGCAAACCAGATCTCTACTTTTTGGAGAACGGACCGGAAGGCCGACACCGCAGGCGGGACAAGCCGGCATGCGACTGCCGCACAGCTTCACGTGCTCGCAGCGATACCAGTCGCGGCCGTCCTTGCCAGCCATGTGGAGCAGACGCCCACCGCAACCTGGACATGTGTGCGTGTGCTTCCGAGCCTCCAAGGGCACGGCAACGCCGAACTCGGGCTGTTGCATCAGCTCCTCGACGAAAACGGAGGGGCGCGCTTCGGAGGCAAGGATGGTCACGGTCCGCCGCGCCCGGGTCACGGCGACATACATGACGCGCCGCTCTTCAGCATTCGGATATGGCTCCGCCTCGGGCGATACCAGGCTGAGCAGGGGGTCGTCGACGATCATCGACGGGAAGCCCATCTTTGCGTTGTCGGCACCGAGCATGATGACGTGATCGGCCTCCAGTCCTTTCGAGGCATGGATGGTCTTGAAGGTGATCGTCGCCCCGGGGTTCTGTCGCTGAAGCCGACCGACATCGGGCCTCAGGAATCGATATCGACCCAGGATCAGGATCGACGGCTTCCCCCCACCCTTGCCTTTAGTAGCGGCAAGAGCAGCCACGGCGTCGTTTAACGTCGTCTCTCCGGTGTCGCGGCGCGTCCAGGCGATCCTGATCGAAGGCTCGTCCGTCTCGCCTGCCGGTTTCACCGTCTTGGTGATCTGTGCCGGATTGCGGAGAACGAAGCGACGGGCGGCCAAAGCGATCTTGTCGACGGATCGGAAGGTCCGACCGAGATCGACGGTCCGATGAACGCCGGTGGCTCCTGCATAAGTCCCGCCGAATTCAGCGCCAAAGTTGCGCATGATATGGATGTCCGACCCGGCGAAGCGGTAGATTGACTGCCAGTCATCTCCTACGGCAAACACCTTGGCATCGGAATGTTGGCGCTTGAGGGCCTGGATCAGCTTCGCTCGCCCGGTCGAGATGTCTTGGAACTCGTCGACGAGGATGTGCCGGAACGGGCTCTGATAGCGCCCACTTTCGACAAGGGCCGTGGCGCGGTTCACCATGTCCTCGAAATCGATCCGATCACCGAGTCGGGACTGGTACTCGCGAAAAACGGCCCCAAATATCTTGAGGAAGGCCTCGGCTCGCTTGCCCATCTTCAGCGTCTGCGCCTTCTCGG
>DATFJQ010000220.1:0-16560 GCA_035269125.1 Roseovarius sp. | reverse complement strand
CCGGCCAACTGACGCCGTTTGATCAGCCCGGCGTGCGGCCCGATCTGGCGGCCAGCCATCGCCATGCGGGCGTCACGCACAAGCCGGTGATGCATCTGATCGCCGACCGCTACCTTGATCCACAGTACGCCCCCGACGCGGTGGCCGGCCAATGCGGCATCAGCGCTGACAAAATCCGCGCCATCGCCGCTGAATTGGCCCGCGTCGCCTTTGACGAGGAAATCGTGCTGGAGCAGGAATGGACGGATTTCCGGGGTGAAACCCACAAGGTGATGAAAGGCCGCCCCGTGGCCTTTCACGCCATGCGCGGGATTTCGGCGCATTCCAACGGGTTTCAGACCTGCCGCGCGCTTCACATGCTGCAAATCCTGTTGGGCTCGGTCGAGGTGCCGGGCGGCTTTCGCTTCAAACCGCCCTACCCCAAACCGGTCAGCGCCCACCCCAAACCGCATTGCAAGGTCACACCCGGCAAGCCGCTGGATGGCCCGCATTTGGGCTTTGTGCAGGGGCCAGATGACTTGGCGCTTGACGAGGATGGCAACCCCGCCCGGATCGACAAGGCTTTCACATGGGACAACCCGATGTCGGCCCATGGTCTGATGCATATGGTGATCTCGAATGCGCATGCGGGCGACCCGTACAAGATCGACACGCTGTTCATGTACATGGCCAACATGGCATGGAATTCCACGATGAACACGCGCGGCGTGATCGACATGCTGACCGATACGGATGAGAACGGCGACTACGTGATCCCGCGCATCATCTATTCGGATGCCTATAGCTCGGAAATGGTGGCCTATGCCGACCTGATCCTGCCCGACACCACCTATCTGGAACGGCACGATTGCATCAGCCTGCTGGATCGCCCGATTTGCGAGGCCGATGCCGCCGCCGATGCCATCCGCTGGCCAGTGGTTGAACCTGATCGCGATGTGCGCGGGTTTCAATCGGTGCTGTGCGAACTTGGCGCGCGACTAAACCTTCCGGGCTTCGTGAACGAGGACGGCAGCCAGAAATACGCTGATTATGCCGATTACATCACCAACCACGAACGCAAGCCCGGCATCGGCCCGCTGGCCGGCTGGCGCACGGGTGAAAACGGCCTGACCCATGGGCGCGGTGGCCCGAATGTCGCGCAACTAGACCACTACATCGAAAACGGTGGCTTTTTCGTCGACCACCTGCCCGACGCGGCCAAGTATTACAAACCGTGGAACACAGCCTATCAGGACTGGGCCGTGAACCTTGGAATTTTCGACAGCCCGCAGCATTACATCTTTGATCTGTATGTCGAACCCTTGCGCCGGTTCCAACTGGCCGCCGAAGGGCACGGAGACCGGCAACCGCCCGATCACCTGCGCGACCGCATCCGCGAGACGCTGGACCCGCTGCCGATCTGGTATCCGCCGTTTGAAGATGCCGGAACGGATACTGACGAGTTTAGCATTCACGCACTGACCCAACGGCCCATGGCGATGTATCACAGCTGGGGCAGTCAAAACGCGTGGTTGCGGCAAATCCATGGGCACAATCCGCTGTATCTGCCAACCAAACTTTGGGAATCGAATGGCTTTGCCGACGGCGATTGGGCGCGCGTGACCTCAGCCCATGGGGAAATCACCGTGCCCGTGGCGCATATGGCGGCGTTGAATGAAAACACCGTCTGGACATGGAATGCCATCGGCAAACGCAAGGGCGCGTGGGCGCTGGACAAGAACGCGCCCGAGACGACCAAGGGCTTTTTGCTGAACCATCTGATCCATGAATTGCTGCCGCCCAAAGGCGACGGGTTGCGGTGGGCCAATTCCGATCCGGTCACCGGGCAGGCCGCGTGGTTCGACCTGCGAGTGAAGATCGAAAAGGTCACCGCCCCGTCCGAGGCGCAGCCGGACTTTGCCCCGATCAAATCCCCCGTAGGCGACGGCCCCGATCACCTTGAATGGAAGGTGGGCGAATGAGCGGAAAAACAATGACTTTGCTGGCCATACTGGTGTTTGTCGCACTAACGCTTGGGTCGTTCCTCTGGTTCATCCTGACATGGGATTCCAGCAAGGAAGACTCTGTCACCTCCCGCCCACATATCAATCAGGAGCGCACATCATGACAACGCTTCCCGATCAAACCGACCGCAAGCTAGGCCTTGTGATCGATCTTGATACCTGTGTAGGCTGTCATGCCTGCGTGATCAGTTGCAAGGGCTGGAATACCGAAAACTACGGCGCGCCCCTGTCTGACCAAGACCCGTATGGCGCCGACCCCACGGGCACGTTTTTGAACCGCGTTCACAGCTACGAGGTGCAGCCCGATCAAGGCGCGGCACAGTTGATCCATTTCCCGAAATCCTGCCTGCATTGCGAGGATGCCCCCTGTGTCACCGTCTGCCCGACCGGGGCCAGCTACAAACGCACCGAGGACGGGATTGTTTTGGTCAACGAGACCGACTGCATCGGCTGTGGGCTGTGTGCGTGGGCCTGCCCCTATGGCGCGCGGGAAATGGACGCCGCCGAAGGGGTGATGAAGAAATGCACCCTCTGCGTGGACCGCATCTATAACGAAAACCTGCCCGAAGAAGACCGCGAGCCCGCCTGCGTGCGCACCTGCCCCGCAGGCGCGCGCCACTTTGGCGATCTAGGTGATCCTGATAGCGATGTCAGCCAATTGGTGGCCGAGCGTGGCGGCATGGACCTGATGCCGGAACAAGGCACCAAGCCGGTCAACAAATACCTGCCGCCCCGGCCCAAGGACCGGATGAACACCGCCCCTACAGAAAAGGGCGGCGCGACACCGCCCGTGCTCAAGCCCGTCGCGCATGAGGCGAAAGGCTTTATCGGTTGGCTCGACAAGGCATTGGAGAAACTCTGAGATGCATCCCGCACCCTCTGTCATACTATTCACCACGCTGTCGGGTCTGGGCTTTGGCTTGTTGGTCTGGCTTGGGCTTGGCCTGCCCGCCGTCACGGGATGGGTGGCGTTTGTGTTTTTTGCCATCGCCTATGCCTTGGCTGTGGGCGGCTTGCTGGCTTCGACCTTTCACCTTGGCCACCCAGAACGGGCATTAAAGGCGTTCACCCAATGGCGCAGCAGTTGGCTCAGCCGCGAGGCATGGGCCAGCGTTGCCGCCTTGACAGTGATGGCTGTTTACGGGGCAGGGCTAGTGTTTTTCAGCGCTCAGTGGACGGTTTTGGGGTGGCTTGGGGCGGTGTTGTGCCTGCTGACGGTCTATTCCACTGCGATGATCTACGGGCAGTTGAAAACCGTGCCCCGCTGGAAAACACCGCTGACACCGGCCTTGCTATTGGCGATCTCCTTGGCGGGCGGTGCGCTGTTGGCGGGGCAGATCACCGCGGCCCTGATCCTGTTGCCAATCGCGGCAGTGCTACAAGTGCTGTGGTGGGTGCGCGGCGACACCGCGCTGCGCGACAGCGGCACAAATATGCCAAGCGCCACCGGCCTTGGCCATATCGGACAGGTCCGCGCGTTCGAGCCGCCGCACACCGGCACCAATTACCTGCTGAAGGAATTCGTGCATGTGGTCGGGCGCAAACACTCGATCAAACTGCGCGCGATTGCCTTGGTCTTGGGCTACGCGGCGCCGCTGTTGCTGCTGCTGTTACCAGTGGGCCATATGATTGCCGCGCTGGCCATTTTGCTGCATCTGGCGGGCATTGCCGCCTCAAGATGGTTGTTTTTTGCCGAGGCCGAGCATGTGGTTGGCCTGTATTACGGCAAAAGATAACCGCCGCCGCGCCCTACCCGATCAGCCCCAGCCATCGGTCCAGTCATCTATGGTCGGTTCGATCCGGTTTTTGCGAAACCGTTTCCACCGCACCCATATGCCCCATGCAAACGCCGCCAAGACCGTCAGAACAACGATGTTGAACCACGGGATCAAGCGAACATCCGGGCCCTCCACCCGACCGATCGACACCGCATTGGGAAAGATCGACAGAAATTCATTGCGCCAGCCGTAATGGGTAATGGCATACCACTCGGGCGCATCCTTGGTGGAAACACTGTCATTCGCGTCGGTATAAAGGTTCGCCGTGTCGAACTTGAAATAAGGCGGCCAGCCCCATCCTGTATCTTCGTTGCGATACACCATCGGGTCGCCATCGGGCTGCACCGCTTGGATGAACTGCACATCCCAGCTTTCAAGTTTGGCCTGCGATTCATCCGAGGCCGCCCAGAACATGCGCGTCCAGCCGGTCACGTCTTGGCGTTCCTCATAGGTGTTGACGATACGGACGATATCGCGCTGCGGCAGCGTGTAATGCAGAAATCCAGCCACGATCAGCCAGAACAGAGCCAAAAATACCCACTTTACATAAACCATCGCCACAGCCCCCTTACATGAAATTCGTGACATAAATGATCGCTGACACTGCCACAACCGGCACGACATAAATCAGCAGGATCAGCTTGCGGCGCAAAGATCTGTCATACTGCGCCATGCCTTCGGTCAGATAGGTCTCTTTGTCACCGGGGCGACCCGAGGCCTCCCATTCCTGCTCCAGCTTGCTGCGCCGGGTGGCGCGGGACCAGAGCGAGACGACCACATAGATCACCGACAGGATCAGAAAGCCGAAAACGACCAATCGCAAAAATGCCAGCATGGGGTGCCCTTATGCGCAATGCGTGTTTGTCTCTGCATAAGGCGCAGGCGCCGCCGGGGCAATGATCGGCTGACGCAAAAGGCGGCCCCGAACCCCAGCCCGTTGCATCTCGTGGTGCAAATGAGCGCTAAGAGCTCGGAGCGCAATGACCACTTCGAGTCCTCTTGGAACATTCGATCCCGAAGTTCCAGCGCGGAATCAAGGCCGCAGGCCGCCGCGCATCGCCGGGCCGCCCCCCGGCACGGCGATTTGGCACAGCTGGGTGCCGCGCTCAAAGGTTTTGCGGATTTGGCTGGGATAAAGTGCCATTGACCAATGGTTGGACCGCCGCACCGCGGCCCACCGACGCGCGTCTATTGCAATTTCCGCTTTGTCCCCCGGAGCCGACCACCGGCGCGGACGGCTCCCGAAGATTTCTTCGGGAGACTTTATTGGCCGCAAAGTCATTCCCAGAGGAATCTCGACCACAAGTTGCACCATAAAATGCAAAAGACGGCCCCGAACCGGGCCGCCTTGGTTTTTTCAACTGGCTTTAGCCGACGACGTTGAAATCAGGCCCATAGGGATAGCCGGTGATGTTTTCGTTGCCGTCTTCGGTGATCACCAGAATATCATGTTCCCGATATCCACCCGCGCCCGGCTGACCTCGGGGCAGGGTCAGCATCGGCTCCATGCTGATGACCATACCCGGTTGCAGCACGGTGTCGATATCCTCGCGCAGTTCCAACCCGGGCTCACGGCCATAGTAATGGCTGAGCACCCCAAAGGAATGACCATAGCCAAAGGTGCGATATTGCAGCAAATCGCGTTCTTCAAAAAACGCGTTGATCGCTTGGGTCACCTCGGCGCAGCTGACATTGGGTTTCAGCAGCGACATGCCATATTCATGGGCGGCCACGTTTGCCTCCCAGATTTTCAGCGAGGCCTCGTCAACCTCGCCCGCGAACATCGTGCGTTCCAACGCGGTGTAATAGCCCGAGATCATCGGAAAGGTGTTCAGGCTCAGGATATCGCCGCGCTGCACTTGCCGGGCCGTGACCGGATTATGCGCCCCATCGGTGTTCAACCCGGACTGAAACCAAACCCACGTATCGCGGTATTCGGCATCGGGGAAGGATTTGGCAATTTCCAATTCCATCGCGTCGCGGCCCGCCATCGCGATATCAATTTCGCGCGCGCCAATCTTGACCGCATCGCGGATGGCATAGCCGCCCACATCGGCCACCCGCGCGCCTTCGCGGATCAACGCAATCTCGGCCGGGGATTTCCACATCCGCTGGCGCATCGTCGCCGGGGCCAGATCGACCATGGTCAACGGTTTGAGGAAATCCTCAAGCTTGTCGCGCCCTTGCAAGGTCAGGTGATCGCCTTCGTACCCAACAACCTTGCCCTCACCCGCCACCGAGCGGATCGCGCGCCAGTAATTGTCGCGCTGCCAATCGGTATAGGTGATATTGTCACCATGGCACCGCCGCCAAGGCTGGCCTGCGTCAATGCCCGCGCTGATCGTCACGCTGTCTGTGTCGGTCACAACCAGCGCATAGGGGCGGCCAAAGGCGCAATACAGAAAACCACTGTAATACGCGATATTGTGCATCGAGGTCAGAACAACCGCCTGCGCGCCGGTCTGGTCCATAATCTCGCGCAAACCTGTCAGACGCGCCTCATATTCCGAGGCCGCAAAGGGCAACGGTGCTTTTTCACCATTGTGGAACCGATACATTTCAGGACGTGCAGTCATAACGACCCTCCTATCAAAGAAAGGTCCCGGCGTTCAGGACTTTTGGAAATCAGACCCCCTGGGGCGACGCCATCGCCCCGGTCATCCCTTTCCTTGCCGATCCTGCACGATCTGGCAAGATGGTTTTTGACAAATATCGAAGGACCAGAGCCAATGACCACCAGACCCGGCCCCAGAAATCTGATCACCGATGTGCCCGGCCTGCGGGTGGGCAACGCGCAGGATAGGACGATCAAAACCGGTGCGACAGTCTTGACCGCCGATGCGCCGTTCACCGCCGGGGTCCACGTGATGGGCGGCGCGCCGGGTTCGCGGGAAACCGATCTTTTGGCCCCCGATAAAACGGTTGAACAAGTGGATGCGCTGGTTTTGTCAGGCGGATCGGCCTTTGGTCTTGATGCCGCCTCGGGCGTGGCGGACGCGCTGCGCGCAGCCGGGCGCGGGTTTGCCGTTGCCGATCAACTTGTGCCGATTGTGCCCGGCGCGATCATCTTCGACCTGCTGAACGGCGGCAAAAAAGATTGGCCCGAGACCCCCTATAAAAAACTCGGCGCCACGGCGCTGGCAGCGGCGGCCAGCGATTTTGCCCTTGGCAGCACCGGGGCGGGCACCGGCGCCACCACCGCAAACCTGAAAGGCGGGCTTGGCTCAGCCTCTTTGGTGCTGCCCTCGGGGCATACCGTAGGGGCTGTGGTGGTGGTGAATGCCCTTGGTTCGGCCACGGTGGGCGACAGCGCGCATTTCTGGGCCGCCCCGTTTGAAGAAGGCGACGAGTTCGGCGGGCGTGGCCCTGCCCGCAGCTACCCCGACACGGCGATGCCGCCGACCAAGCTTTCACAGCACGTCAACACCACCATCGGGATCGTGGCCACCGATGCACAGCTGACCAAAGCGCAATGCACCCGAATGGCCACAGCCGCGCATGACGGGCTGGCCCGCGCCTTGATGCCTTCGCATACCCCAATGGATGGCGATCTGATCTTTGCTGCCAGCACGAGTGCGCGTTCGCTCGATGCGCCACTGACCGATACACTTTATCTCGGCCACGCGGCGGCACAGTGCATGGCCCGCGCCATTGCACGCGCGGTTTACCTTGCCACCCCTTCTGACGATGATCCGCTGCCCTGCTGGCAATCGCTGCATGCCTGACTTCATTGTTCCAAAAATACTCATATGACTCCGCCAACTGCAGGTGCTGCGATTTGAGTATTTAAAGAACAATGAAGATCATCCCAACAAGGCGGAAACCATCGCACTGTCAGGATCGGCCAGCGCATCAATCACATCGAAATGATGTTTACCCTCAGCCACCATGTGGCCGCACCCCCAAGCCTCGGCCAGCCAACGCGCCTGATCAAGAAACGCCGGGCGTTCATCGCCGCCGACCCAAACCGATACCGGAACATCCATCGGCTGCATCAATACCGGGCTTTCCGCCATCGCGGCGGCCATGTCCAGACCAAGCTGGGCATTCATTGACGTCTTGAGCAGCGGGCGCAAGTCGGCCACGGGCGAGATCGGAACGATGCTGTGCAAACGCTGCGCGACCTTGGACGGCAGCACACCCTGCACGCCCATCCGCGCCACCAGATGGCCACCCGCCGAATGCCCAGTCAGGGCCAAGGGGCCTGCAATGTGTTGGGCGGCCTCAGAAATCGCGCAGGCGATTTGGCGGGTGATGTCGGCAATCCTTACATCTGGGCACAGATCGTAGGAGGGCATCGCCACCGCCCACCCCTGCGCCAAAGGCCCAGTCGCCAGATGCGACCAGTAGGAGTTATCGAACCGCAGCCAGTATCCGCCATGCACGAACACACTTAAACCCTTTGGCGCAGCACTGGGCAGGAACAGGTCAAACACCTCTCGTGGTCTGTCGCCATAGGGCAGCGCCAGCTTGGCACGTCCAGCCCCGGCACGCCAGTCACGGAACGCCTTGGCGCATTCCGCCCAGCGCGGCGGATAGTCGGCGGCCCCTGCAATATGGGCCGCATTGGCATAGGCTTCATCCAGTTCCATCGTATATTCCCGCCGTTGATCTGGACAAGCCTAGTGCAAGATGCTTTGCCTTTGCCATATCATTCCGAAAGTGAGGGAACGCCATGACCAAGACCGATCTGAAATCGCTGCTGAACGATCCCAGCCTGCTGGCCGAGCAAGCTTATCTGGCCGGTCAGTGGGTTGACGGTGATGAAGGCACATTCGAGGTGACAAACCCCGCCCGCGGCGATGTCATCGCTCATGTGGCCGATTTAAGCCGCGCACAGGTAGCCAAGGCCATCGCCGAGGCCGAGATCGCCCAAAAAGAATGGGCCAGCTGGACCGGCAAGGAACGCGCCGCGGTTTTGCGCAAATGGTTCGATCTGATGATGGAAAATCAGCACGACCTTGGCGTGATCCTGACCGCCGAACAAGGCAAGCCGCTGGCTGAGGCCAAGGGCGAAATCGCTTATGGCGCCAGCTTTGTCGAGTTTTTCGCGGAAGAGGCCAAGCGTATCTATGGCGAAACCATCCCGGGGCACCAGCGGGACAAGCGGATCACCGTGATCAAGCAACCCATCGGCGTTGCCGCGTCGATCACGCCGTGGAACTTTCCGAACGCGATGATCACCCGCAAGGCCGCACCGGCCTTGGCGGCAGGCTGCGCGTTCGTGGCGCGCCCGGCGGAACTGACCCCGCTGTCGGCCACGGCCTTGGGTGTTTTGGCCGAACGCGCTGGCATTCCCAAGGGTGTCTTTTCCGTGGTGACATCGTCGAACGCTTCGGAAACCGGCAAGGAATTCTGCGAAAACCCGATCGTGCGCAAGCTGACTTTCACCGGCTCGACCCAAGTGGGGCGCATTTTGCTGCGCCAAGCCGCCGATCAGGTGATGAAATGCTCGATGGAGTTGGGCGGCAACGCGCCTTTCATCGTGTTTGACGATGCCGATCTGGACGCCGCCGTGGACGGCGCGATCATGTGCAAGTTCCGCAACAATGGGCAAACCTGCGTCTGCGCCAACCGCATTTACGTGCAGGCTGGTGTTTATGATGCCTTCGCCGCCAAGCTGAAAGAGGCGGTTGAAAAGCTCAAGATGGGCGACGGCATGGAAGAGGGCGTGGCCCTTGGCCCGCTGATCAACGCAAGCGCCGTGGAAAAGGTACAGACCCATATCGCCGACGCCAAGGCCAAAGGCGGCAAGGTGATTCTTGGCGATGACGGCGCACCGCAAGGTCCGGGGTATTTCCTGCCGCCGACAATCGTGACCGGCGCCACCAAAGACATGCAGTTTTCGACCGAGGAAACCTTTGGTCCGCTGGCCCCGCTGTTCAAGTTCGAGAACGAGGATGACGTGATTGCCATGGCAAATGACACCATCTTTGGTCTGGCCAGCTATTTCTACGCCAAAGACCTTAGCCGGGTCTACAAGGTGGCCGAGGCGCTGGAATATGGGATTGTCGGGGTGAACACCGGCATCATCTCGACCGAGGTGGCACCGTTCGGCGGCGTCAAGCAATCGGGCCTTGGCCGTGAAGGCAGCCACCATGGAATCGATGAATTCCTTGAGATGAAATATATCTGTATGAGCGTTTGACGCTGCTTGCGCCCGAGAAAAATGGAACCGCGCGCCCTGCTCTGGGGTCGCGCGGTTTCTTTTTGGGGTGACGTTACGGCGTGTTTCGGTTTCACTGAACCGATACCAATATACCAAGCATATTCTTGCGACCTATGGGATTGATCATGTTTCGCCATTTCTTGCAGGCCTCCGCCCTGACGCTGGCCGTCGCACCTGCTGTCACCGCGCAAGAGGTTACGCGCCAAATCTCCGGGCAATTGACCTATTTGCCAAAGATCGCCCTGCCTGACACCGCACAGGTCACCATCGGCGCGCAAGGTGCGTTTCAAACGGAACTTGACCTGCACAGGTTCCAGACGGACGGGGCGCAAGTGCCGTTCGACTTCCAACTGACTGTGCCCAAAGGGCTCTCGGGGGAGGTCAGCGCGACCATCAGGGTTAAAGATGCCCCTTGGTGGGTGGCGCAGGACATTCCTTTTCCAGCAGGTGACTCAGCCGTTGATCTCGGAATGATCCGGCTAGAGCGTTTTACGCCGCTGGCCTTTGGCACCCGGTTCGAATGTGGCGGCACCGATGTTGAGTTCGGAGTGATGGAAAATCAAGCGACACTCCGCGTCAACGGACAGGATTTTGAGATGATCCCGGCCATATCAGCCTCGGGCGCGCGATATGTCAGCAAGAGCGATGACACCACCGAAGTCTGGTCCAAGGGCGAGACGGCCATGATCACGGTCGCCGGTAAAGCCCTGCCCGACTGTGTAAAAGTCGATGACAGTGCGACCCCCTATCGCGCCGGCGGGAACGAGCCGGGCTGGCATGTGATCCTCGGGCCATCGGATATTGAGGTGGTGGCCGATTACGGTGCCCTGACGCGCAGCGCGCCGCGCCCGGATGTGCAGATCGTGTCGGGCGGCTATGTCTTCGACATGCCGGGGATCGACGCGCGGTTGACGGTTGAGGATATGCTGTGCCGCGATGACGCCACCGGTATGCCACATCCGCATCGCGCCACGCTTGATATAGACGGGCGGGCCTTGCGCGGCTGTGGCGGTGATCCGGCCAGCCTTCTGACCGGAGACGCATGGCAGATCCAAGAGATAGCGGGCCACGGGATCGTGGACGCTTCGAACATCACCGTGCTTTTCGGGGAAAAAGGCCGGGCCTCTGGCAGCACCGGCTGCAACCGTTTTACAGGCAGTTATGATCTGACCGGCGAAAGCCTGCGCTTTGGGCAGATGGGCGTGACCATGATGGCCTGCCCCGACGCCCTGATGACACAGGAACGCCGAGTTCTGGACGCGTTAGAGCAGGTGCGGCGTTTTGATTTCAACAAAAATGGCGCGTTGGTTTTGATCGGCGGGCCCGAGGACACGCCGCTTTTGACCACGCGGCGGCCCTGACCGGGCTGAACTCAGCGACGCCAGTCAAAACAAAAAGCCCGGCCAAAACTGGCCGGGCATGTGTGGGTCAAAGGTCTTGGGCAATTAATTGACCGCTTGCCCCTCAACCATGTCTTTTTCAAAGCTGTCGCCACTGGCAATTTCGATCCGGCGGGGCTTCAAGGCCTCGGGCACTTCGCGGACAAGGTCAATGTGCAGCATGCCATCGGCATGGCTGGCGCCGTTGACCTTGACATGGTCGGCCAATTGAAACTTGCGTTCAAAAGCGCGCGTGGCGATTCCACGATGCAGATAGGTGCGCTGGCCATCATCCTCGGCCTTGCGGGCCGACACGATCAGCGCGCCATCTTTCACCTCGACAGACAGGTCGCTATCGGCAAAGCCCGCAACGGCGATTGAAATACGATAGGCATCATCGGCAGTTTTTTCGATGTTATAGGGCGGATAGGTCGGCTGGCCTATGTCGCTGGACAGGACACGGTCCATCATATCAGCAATCTGGTCAAACCCGACAGTGGCCCGGTAAAGGGGCGCAAGATCAAAGTTTCGCATTGGTCATCCTCCATTGAGCGATACCTGATGTGGTGCCTTCCCAAACGGGACAGGCGGTGAGCGTCCGGCCCATCATGGCGGCACCGGAGCAGGTTAGATTTGTGAACGCGAGGAAAGGTTTTCAAGGGCTGAGGCGGTGTCTTAGGGGCGGGCGAATTTCGCCCCTGTCGCACGCGTGCCGCTGCCAACCTGAACCCGGCGAAACCCTTTTGTTGCGGGCCGAAGGACAGGCATGGCGCGCAAATCGCGCTTCAACTCTGCAATCAGGTCTGGCAGGTCCATACCATAGGCGATCGGATCGGCTGTGTCCGTGCGTCCGCTGCTGACCAGTGACAAGATACGCGCACGGTGTCCCGCATGCGCAAAGACCGGCGCGCCGGACGAGCCATAGGTGACGTTGCAGTCAAACGCCATCAGCCCGTCTTGGTGCCATAAAAGCCCGCATTCGCGTTGCCATGACGGGGCCGCATCACGATCTTGGCCATAGGACACCACGCTGACCCGCTGGCCCTTGCGGGCCGGGCCATACAACACGAACGGATCAGCCAATTGGGTTTGCACCGGTTCCACCAGTTGCAATAGAGCTGCGTCGTGGCGGATGTTCTTGGCGGTCATACCAGCACGCGGATCATAGGCATTGGGCGCGACGTAACGCGCCACGACACGTTCGGCAATCGCGCGCCCGTCACGCAGCCCCGCGCGAAAGGTAAGGCTGTCGGCTTGGCGCAGCTTGCCTTGACGGTCATACAGGCAATGCGCCGCGGTCAGCACCAGATCAGGCGCGATCAGCACCCCAGTGCAAAACGCAGACTCGGCCATATCCACGCGGCCCACGGCCTCCCATCCGAACAGATCATCACGATCCGTCAGACGCGTAAGCCCGGTGTTTTGTCCGGCCATTTGCGCGGCCAGAGGCGCCGAGACGCCCAAGGCGCAGATCAGCGCACATATGATATGCCGCGTGCGCCGCATCATGGCTTGCCGAATTTCGCCCCTGTGGCGCGGTCCGCCCCGGTGGAAAACATGCGCCGCGCGCCGCCTTCGCCCGCAGCCTGCTCGTAGGCGGCCATCAAGGCCTGCAAGGGGCCTTCCAATTGGGTGCCAAGCGACACTTTGCGCCCGTCCATATCCGCCATGGCCGACACCACCGACACAACACGCGGCACGCCGGTGTCAAAGCTGAACATCGGCGCCCCCGATGCGCCGAAATCCACATCGCATGAGGTGATCAAAACCCCTTGCTGACGCGCCATCACATCGCATAGCTGCTCGAACGAGGGGGCATCGGCACGGCCGCGCGCATAGCTGACCACGCCAATCTTTTGGCCTTTGCGCGGGTGACGGTCGGTTTCAAAAGGCACAATCCGCGTATTGCGGACAGGGTGGTGCAGTTGCAACACGGCCAGATCATTGCGCACGCGGTCGGCGGGCAGCTTGCGGTCAAAACGGTAATCGGGATGCACCACGGCCCGGCGCACCCACCGATAGGCCGACGCCCGGCCGTTGCGCCAGCCGGCCAGAAATTCGATCTTTTCAGGGTCCAGCCGCGCGCCGGATTGCCGATCAAACAGACAATGTGCCGCTGTCAGTACCAGATCGGGGGCAATCAAAGCGCCCGAGCAAAACCCACGGCCCGCCAGATCAAGACGGCCCACCGCCTCCCAGGCGCGGCCCTCGTCGCCGGTATCCAAACGCTGCAAAACAGTGTCCTGCGCCATGGCTTGGCCCGACACGCATATCGCAACGATCAGCATCAGATGTTTCAGCATGGCCCCTCCGGCATTTGCCAAAGGCATTAGCAGCGGTTTGGGGCCAAATTAGGGCGCACCGCGCAGGTTGGGCACTTGCGGTCCGGCATTGTGGTCCGCACGCATCGCGGGCGGCACCGGGCCACCTGTCGCCCAATCCAGCAATTCGACCGTGTGCACCACCGGCACGCCGGTGGCCGAGCCGATTTGCATCATGCATCCGATATTGCCTGCCGCGATAATATCCGGCGACTTGGCTTCAAGCGTGCGCACCTTGCGCGCCTTCAGCTTGCCGGAAATTTCCGGCTGCATCAGATTGTATGTGCCAGCCGACCCACAGCACAGATGGCTGTCGGCGGGTTCGACCACACGAAAGCCTGCGCGTTTCAGAAGATCCTTGGGATAGGTCTTGATCTGCTGACCATGCTGCAACGAACAGGCCGCGTGATAGGCGATGGTTTCGTCTTTGGCGTCACCTTCGGGCAGGTCCAGGCGCATCAGTACTTCGCTGACATCCATGGCAATGCCCGACACCGCCGCCGCCTGCTCGGCCAGCGCTTCATTGCGGAACATATGGCCATAATCCTTGACGGTGGTGCCGCAGCCGCTGGTGTTGATCACGATGGCATCCAGCCCATCGCCCTGCATCTCATCATACCACGCGCGAATATTGCGCGCCGCCGTGCGGTGGCTTTCATCGGTCTTGCCCATGTGATGCGTCAGCGCCCCACAGCAGCCGGCCCCTTGGGCCACGACCACCTCACAGCCCAGCCGGGTCAACAGGCGAATGGTGGCATCGTTGATATCGGTGTTCAGCGCCTTTTGCGCACAGCCCGTCATCAGCGCCACGCGCATCTTGCGCGCGCCGCGCGGCTGAAATGTTTGCGGATCGTCATTACGGCTGACCGGCGGCACCTGTTTGGGCGCCATTTCAAGCATGGCACGCAAGCGCGGATCGGGCATGAACCGCGCCAGAGGACGGCCCATTTTGGCCCCCAACAAGGCCAGCCGGAACCGCCCCGGATAGGGCAGGATCTTGGACAAGATCCACCGCAAGGCGCGATCCCCCATCGGCCGTTTGTAGCGTTGTTCGATATAATCCCGCGCGTGATCGACCAGATGCATGTAATGCACGCCCGACGGGCAGGTTGTCATACACGCCAGACAAGACAGACAGCGATCAATATGCTTGACGGTCTTTTCATCCGGCACCCGGTCATTTTCCAGCATATCCTTGATCAGGTATATGCGGCCACGGGGGCTGTCCAATTCATCGCCCAACACTTGATAGGTCGGGCATGTGGCGGTGCAAAACCCGCAATGCACACAATTGCGCAAGATCTCGTTCGAGCGCTCGATGCCCGGGTCGGTCAACTGCTCGGGTGTAAACTCGGTTTTCATCTACTCGCTCATCATTTGTGCTGCGTATAGCCCGAACCAGGGCAAGGTGGTAGCCATCGCGCCAATGGCGCCGGTCCATTTGACAATCAACGGGGATCGGACCCGCGCCCGGACCGCCAGCACGCAAAGCGCCAGAACCGCGATCCACGCCAGCCACAAAGCCACCAGCGCCAACAGCTCAGGCGGTACACCATAGGCCCAAAGGCCCAGCCCGCGCACCGTGAAGGCCAGACCAATCGTTGCGGCGGCAATACCCCACAAGCCGATCACATTGCCCCGTGACGGTGCGCGCCGTGCCAAACCCCAGAAAACCAACGGCCCCGCCAAAAACACCACGGCAAACATCAAAAACAACGTCATGCGGTGTGCCCCATCAGGCCCGGATTGAACACACCGCGCGGGTCGAACTTGTGCCGCAACCCACGTTGCAGCGCCTCCACGGTCGGATCCAAAGGTTGGAACGCCACACCCGTGTTCGCACCCCGGATCAAGGTGGCATGGCCTCCGGTCGCAGCCAATGGCGCACGCACTTTTTCAGGGGGTGTCCCCTCTGGAACCAAAAGCCAGATCAACCCGCCGCCCCAATCATAAAGCGCCTTCGCACCGGGAATTTGCGCCACCACACCCGGCGCGTCCGATGGCGTCACCGACAGCCGCCAGACATCTCCGTCGACGTTATGAAATGGGGCCACATCACGGATGTCACGCCATATCTCGGCGCTGCTGGCGGTGTCATGCATCACCTGCAAATTGCCAAAAGGCTCCAACACCTTGGTTAACTCAGCCGCACGATACGCAACCGATTTTTCCGACCCCTCCAAACGCAACAAAGTCAGCGGGCGACCCTCCGGGCCACTTGGCCTATACGCCGCTCCGGTCACTTCAAACGGCGACCCAAGCGCGCGCGACAGCGCCTTGACCGCCATCGCATCCTCCAAGTCCGGCAAGGTCAGCGTGGCGGTCGTGGCCGTGTCCGGCAAAACCTTCAACGCCACTTCGGTCAAAACGCCAAGCGTGCCGAAGCTGCCCGCCATCAGCTTGACCAGATCATAACCGGTCACGTTTTTCATCACCCGCCCGCCATTGCGCAGAACCTGACCCTGCCCATCGACAAAGCGCACGCCAAGCAGGTAATCGCGTGCGGCGCCAGCCTGAATGCGGCGCGGCCCTGAAACATTGGCGGCAAACACCGCGCCAATGGTCGGCTCACCCGTCGTGCCAAGCACCCCACGATGATCCATCGGCTCAAACGGCAGGCGCTGGCCTTCGGACGCCAACAGCGCCTCGACCTCGGCCAGCGGCGTGCCAGCCTTGACCACCAGCGTCAGCGCGCCGGGCTCGTACAACTCGACACCAGATAGCGCGCGGGTCGTCAGGCCAGTTGCATTCGACGCGGCACCAATAGGCCGCGTGCCGCCGCCCAACACGCGAAACGACGCCTCGGCCTTGGCCACGATTGCGGCCAACTCGGCCTCGGTCTGGGGGGTCAGCATGTTCATTGTTCCAAAAATACTCCGGGGGAGTCGCCGCTTGCGGCGACGGGGGCAG
>DATFJQ010000219.1:0-5895 GCA_035269125.1 Roseovarius sp. | reverse complement strand
ACGATGTCATCCCCATCCTTGCCCGTGCGTTGCTTGCCCATGCCGGGCTGGCCGTTCTTGGCAAAGAAATGTTGCTGATAGCGAAAGTCGATCAGCGTGTTCAGGCCGTCCACGGCCTCGGCCCAGACAGTGCCGCCGGTTCCGCCGTCACCCCCGTCAGGCCCACCATATTCAATATACTTTTCCCGCCGGAAGCTGATACAGCCTCCGCCACCACCGCCCGAGCGGATATAGACCTTTGCCAGATCGAGAAATTTCATGTCGTCTCCTTAAGCAAAGGCCCAATCGGCCTCAATCCATTTTACGGCTGTAGGTCCATGTTGCGACCTTGGCGTTGCGCGCAACATTGAAGGTTTCTGCATCCCCCAGATATTGAAAGCCACTATTGGTCAAGACCCGCGCCGAGGCCGCATTGTCCTGAAACACGGTGGCAAACAAGGTGCGGCAGTTCAGGGGATTGGACGCAATCAAACCCGCGACAGCCGCCGACGCAACGCCCGAATTCCAATAGGCCGGGGCCACCCAATAGCTGATCTCGCATTGTCCGACGTCGATCTGGTCAAGGCTGATCACGCCCATCACTTCAGGGCCGCCGGTCTTGGTTCCGTCCATCACCCAGACAAATTCGGACCGCGCGGCATCTTGGGCGCGATTGATGAACGCCTCTGTCGCGCCGGGCGGCAAGGGGTGCGGAATAGAGGTGGTCGCACGCGCGACACGTTCGTCGCTTGTATAGAATTCGATCAAGCCAGCGTCGGACGGGCGCACGGGGCGCAAATCGAACCTTTCCGCTGACAACACGGGTAGATCAAGCCTTGGGTCGTGTAACATGCGCAGTCTCCTCGGGGCAGCGCGGAAGGGCTATTCATAGCTGGGACCGGCCTGTCTCCTCTTCAAGCGTGGTCCCGCACTCGTGAAACGATGTGCTTGAATGCCCAAACAAAGAAAAGGGGACCGGCGGTTTCGCCGATCCCCCTTGGATTTTAAAACCCTTAACCGGTCGGCTTACTCAGCGGCCTCCGCCACTGGCAGGACCGAAATAAAGGTGCGGCCTTTCAGGCCTTTGTGAAACGTCACGTCCCCTTCGACGGTTGCAAACAACGTGTGGTCTTTGCCCTGACCCACGCCAGCACCCGGCCAGAACTTGTTACCGCGCTGCCGCACGATGATGTTGCCGGGGATGACGGCCTGACCGCCATATTTCTTAACGCCAAGGCGACGACCCGCAGAGTCGCGACCGTTACGGGAGGAACCGCCTGCTTTTTTATGTGCCATCTCGTGTCTCTCCTTTAGCCCTTGGCCAGTTCTTTGGCCTGTTCGACCCAGCCTTCACGCTCGATCCGGCCTTTAAACGACAATTTCTCGTCCATATCAGCAATGTCGGCTTCCGTCCATGCCGCGACTTGCGCGAAGGTGGTAACACCCGCTTCGTGCAGCTTTTTCTCAAGCGCGGGGCCGACACCCGAAAGGGCTTTCAAGTCATCGCCAGCGGCATCCGCCTTGGCGGCTTTCTTGGGGGCGGCGGCCTTCTCGGCCTTTTTCGGCGCGGGCTTTTTGGCTTCGGTTGCGGCCACGGCGACAGCAGCCACCGACCCTGCACCAACAGCGGCCTTTACGCCCGACTTGTCGCCACCTTTTTCAAGGATTTCGGTCACCCGCAGCAACGTCAGCTTCTGGCGGTGCCCGACCGTGCGCTGCGATCCGTGTTTACGGCGGCGCTTGACGAATTTGATGACCTTGTCGCCTTTGACCTGATCAACGACTTCGGCTTGCACGGCTGCGCCTTCGATAAAGGGCGCGCCGACGACGGTTTTATCACCGCCCAGCATCAAAACATCATTGAATTGAACTTTTTCACCAGCATCGGCTGCCAGCTTCTCAACGCGCAGAACATCACCTGACTGCACTTTGTACTGCTTGCCACCGGTCTTGAGAACCGCGAACATATGCATTTCCTTTTCCATTGCCGCGCTCTGTGGTCTCCGCCCCTGCGGATGTTGTCGGCCTTTTGGCCACCTCGAGCTGCGCGCCCTCTTGCGAGCGATAGTTTAACGACCCGCGCGGGGATTCCCGCCAGGATGGGGGCTTATTGAAAAGATCGCGGTCAAAGTCAAGGGGCGCATGCGGCTTTCGCAACTAAAGCTTTTCGCTTTGCATGTGGCGCGCCAAGGCCCGGCCCAGAATATACGACACTTCCTCGTACATCGCGTCAAACGCATCGAACATGGCCCGGTTCAAGACCTTCCCCTCGGGGGTCTGGTAGAACGCGATATAGGCCTGTAATTCGGCTTTGTCCAAGGGCTCGTAGGCCATAAGCAGAAAGGCGTTCAACCAATCGCGCGCCTCGTCGCGCACGGTATCCTCTTGTGACCAGACATCAGCCACAATGTCGGCTTGCGACATCTCAAGCGCGCCGCCATCGACCAGCCCGTTGTAGAACACCAAGTTGGAATTCAGCGCCCCCATGACATTGCGTTCGATCAAGTCACTGTCTTGGATCAATTGATCAATGGCGTCCAGAATCGGCGCCTTGTCATCGCGGCGTTGCTCTAGACGGGCCCGCGCGGCCTCTTCTATTGCGGGATCAAGAAACGCACGGCGCGCGGCAATTTCCAGATCTACGATCTGCTGGCCTTGCGGACTTTGCAAAAACGCAAGGATATCGCTCAGATCTTTGTTTTTCAGTGACTTGGTAAATCCCTTTTCGACAACGCCGCGCATCCAGTCCTTATCATGTATGCGTTCAACCACCTGTTGCCAGCCGCCCATGTCGCCCTCTGACAGCATGTCTTGCCCAATTTCGCGGCCATAGGCGACACCTTCGTCATGCATCACCTCGATCGTGTCATGGATGTGCAGCGCCTTGAACAAATCCTGCAATTGCGCCGGGTCCGCTGCACGCGCGGGCCCTGTGATCAACAGGGCCAAAACCGGCAGCAACAAGGCCAATGGACGCAAGAGGCCCCACATCACAAGTCTTGCCCCTTTTCGATCTCGGCCATGCGCGCGGCCAGACCCTCGAACCGGCTGGCCATGATCTCGTATTGAACTGCGTTCATCAGTTCATAGACACGCTGCATTTTTGGGTCTTGCAGCGCCTCAAGATAGGCTTGCAGATCACCCTCGGGGATATCGCGATAGGTGTAGGCCGCCGCAACGACGGATGATTTGCGCAAGGACTGCCGCAAGTCATCTTCGTTCTCACGAAGGATGGCGCGCAGGTTGCCCTCGTCCAGTTCCGTGTCCAGAACGCCTGCATAAGACGCGGCCATCAGAAACCGCACCTGAATTTCCTGCACCGCGCGCACCGACACGTCATCGCTATTCACGGCCCGCGTCAGATTGCGCAGCACCGTCAGACGTGGCGCATCCTCCTGCGCCATGCGGTTGACCAGATTTTCACCGATCTCGGCCTTTTCATCGTCATCAGCCATATGGGCGGCGTTTTCGACCTGAACCAATTTTTGCCCAAGGTCGGACGCATAAAATGCCGCCGCATGCGCCAGCAGATCATCGTCGAGCGTTTGTTCTAAAATGTCCATTGCGGTGTCGCGCATGTTTTGCGTGTCAAACACCTCGTCTGCGGTGGTGCTCCACGCATCGCCGAAATCGCTGCTGTCCATTCCCAACATCGCCGGCGCGTCTTTGGCCGACAGCGCGATACTATCAAGCGCCACGTCGAATCCGGTGACCGAAAGAAACGCCTGCAAACGATCCCGCTCGGCCGCCTGAGCATGTCCCATGCCCCCAAGCAACAGCGCAACCACAGCCATCAGGCAAAGCGCTGGACGTCGACCAACCAGTTTCCAGACAATGTATCGCATGCGGGGTCTCTTGCTGAATGCACTCAATTTCAACGTAAGGATAAACTATGTGGAAACAATGCCAAAACCCCTCTTGTCATCCCCGACAAAGGAAATTAAACGCATCTCCCAGACCCCCGCGGAGAGGTGCCGGAGTGGTCGAACGGGGCGGTCTCGAAAACCGTTGATCCTTCACGGGATCCCAGGGTTCGAATCCCTGTCTCTCCGCCATTTCCATGGCCCAAAACACCATAACATCGCCACGTTTTCGGTGCAGGGCGGCTATGGCTTCGTCTTAATGAGATGTCAAAAGGTTTGGCTGATCTTGGATGAAAAGGGGGTGCCATGCCTGACACGACACATGACAAGCGGCTTCACCGTTTCAATCGTCTTTTCGAATTGATCCGACAACGTGATGCGGCCTTGGCGGTGCAGCACAGATTGCACGCCTGCGATACAACGCCGTCACTCCTGAGTGACGAACATCAGGCGTTTGTCGCCGATGCAGTGGCCTCGTTGCAGCGCAGACAACGTCAAACTGCTATTTTCTGATTTGGCTCACATCGCCAAAGTCACCCGCGAAAGCCTGTCGCCACAACGAATTTTTCCGAACTGTCGGGGCGCGATGCCGGGGGTTTGACGTTGGCCACCTTGGCAAACCGCTGTTTGAGCAGTTTTTGCAACTCGCCCTCGGCCCCACCCGCCAGAACCTTGGACACGAATGTGCCGCCCACTTCCAGCACGTCGAACGCCAGATACGCCGCCGCTTCGCACAGCGCGATGATGCGCAGGTGATCAGTTTGTTTGTGTCCCGAGCTTGCGGCGGCCATATCACTCATCACGACGTCGGCCTTGCCGCCCAGCCACTCTTTGACCTTCTCGTCGGCGTCATCTTCCATGAAATCCAGCTGATGCAGCTCGCAGCCCGCAATCGGTTCCACCTCTTGCAGGTCGATCCCCAAAATCCGGCCCTGCGCCTTGCCTTGCTTTTCCCCAAGCGCGTTGACGCGCGGCACCGCAACCTGACACCAGCCACCGGGGGCGCAGCCAAGGTCGACCACCCGGGCGCCGGGCACAAGAAACCGAAACTTGTCATCCACTTCCATGATCTTGAACGCCGCGCGCCCGCGATAGCCTTCGGCCTGCGCGCGCTTGACATATGGATCATTAAGCTGCCGTTGCAGCCATCGCGTTGACGATGATTTGCGCCCGCGCGCCGTTTTGACCTTGACCGTCAGATCACGCTGACCGCGCCCCGAGGTATTCTTGCCATCCGGTCGTTTCGCCATCAGTCCAACCCATCCTTCAAAACGCCGTCACACGACATCAGCGCATACAGCATACCTTCGCGCAATCCACGATCAGCGACCGACAATCTGTCGGTCGGCCAACACCGCAGCAACGCCTGTAAAATCGCAGCCCCCGACATGATCAGCGCCTGACGATCAAGGCCGATCCGCGGATCATGCCGCCGCCCCGCAGGGCCAAGGGCCAAATACTTGCGAATGACCAGATCAATCTCGTCGCTGGTCATGCACAGCCCATCCACCTTGTTGCGGTCGTAGCGGCGCAGCCCCAAATGACTTGCGGCAACGGTCGTCACCGTGCCGGATGTTCCGATGATCTGAAACCCGTCACGCGACTGTTCGTTTTTGTAAGGGGCGAATTCGGCAAGGTTTTCTTCGAAAAACCAGCTCATCAGAGCAAAGCGCGCGCTGTCGTCCTCGACATCGCGGAACTGGTCGCGCAACGTGGCCACACCAAGCGGCACGCTGATCCAGTCAACCACCTTGGGGCCGGGTGCGCCGCTCTCGCGGCAATGAAACCCGTTGTGCATCCGCATGATCGCGCGCGACCGGTCGCGCGGGGCGACATCGCGCAGGTCGATCCACACCAGTTCGGTCGACCCGCCGCCGATATCCACGACAAGCAGCTGCTCGGTGCCTTGATTGACCAACGGTGCGCAGGACACGACGGCCAGTTGCGCCTCTTCCTGAGGTTTGATGATATCCAGCCGCAGCCCGGTTTCCTTTTTCACACGTGTCAGAAAGGATTTACCGTTGCTGGCCCGGCGGCAGGCCTCGGTTGCAAC
>DATFJQ010000218.1:0-7076 GCA_035269125.1 Roseovarius sp. | reverse complement strand
TGACCGCAGCCAGCCGCGCTTCGGTTGCGTCCTGCTTCGCTTGTGGCAAGGCCATTACGCCACCTCCTCGATCAGATCGCCATAACCGTTCTTTTCAACTTCAAGCGCCAGTTCAGGGCCACCCGTTTTGATGATCCGGCCATTGGACATGATATGCACGACATCGGGTTTGATGTGGTCCAGCAAGCGCTGGTAGTGGGTGATTACCAGAAATCCGCGCCCCTCTTGGCGCAGGGCGTTCACACCGTCGGCGACAAGTTTCATCGCATCCACGTCCAGCCCGGAATCGGTCTCATCAAGAATGCACATTTTCGGCTCAAGCATGGCCATTTGCAAAATCTCGTTGCGCTTTTTCTCACCGCCCGAAAAGCCCACATTGACAGGCCGCTTCAGCATGTCGCTGTCCATCTTCAGCTCTTTGGCCTTTTCGCGGATCAGCTTGAGGAAATCCGCCGCGCTCATCTCATCAAGGCCTTTGGCCTTGCGTTGTGAATTCACGGCGGTGCGCATGAAGGTCATGTTGCCCACACCGGGAATTTCGACCGGGTATTGAAAGGCCAAGAACAAGCCAGCGGCGGCGCGTTCTTCGGGCTCCATGTCCAGAATGTCGACACCGTCCAGAGTGGCGCTGCCGTCGGTCACTTCATAGCCGTCCTTGCCTGACAGAACATAGCTCAGCGTCGATTTGCCCGACCCGTTGGGCCCCATGATTGCATGCACTTTGCCCGCCTCGACGGTCAGGTCCACACCTTTGAGGATGGTCTTTTCCTCTTCTTCAAGATCGACATGCAGGTTCTTGATTTCCAGCATTTTTCAGCTCCTCATTTTTGTTCATAGGCGGCTCAGGGCCGCGTCATCATCTCGACGATCGTCAGCAATCGCTCGGCAGGCACCGCCATGGGAGAGACTGCAAATTCAGCCATCCGACCCGTCATGCCCGGTTGGCCCAAAAACTCTTCGATCCGGTGATAATGTTTGCGCCGCGCATAGTCGTCGACAAACACCGTGACCGGCTTTTGCGTGCGAAAGGCTGTCGCCATCGCACATCCGGCGCGAAACCGTCCATCCACCAGCACCACGTCGGGCTGGCGAAATTCTGGCAGATCCCACACCTCCAACGGATAGCGCGCAAAGCGCTGCCATGCACGATTGGACGCGGGATAGCCCCAGTCTTTTGTCGGCCCGATATCGGACCAGATCACATCCACCTCGGTGCCCGTTGCGGGCGGGTTTTCATCAAACCAGCCGCGCATCATCTGGGCCCAGTCCTTATCGCTTTCGACCGAGAAAACGGACTTTCCCGGCATTTCCGCCGCCATCACCGTGGACCCGCCCGAGCCATATTCCAAGATCACCTGCGCGCCCTCATAAGCGGTGCGCAAGCGCGCGGCCTCGGCGTCGGGCAAGGTCAGCTCGGGGCGCGATATGGTGGCAGCCTCGCTCATAGGGCAACACCGCCTCCACCTGTCCGCGCGGAGCTGTCCGTGACAAAACGCAAGCGACTGGTCATTTGCTGGTCCGGCGGGCCTTAGCCCACCGACCCTTCCAGCGAAATCGCAACCAGCTGCTGCGCCTCCATGGCAAATTCCATCGGCAGCGCTTGCAACACGTCCTTGCAGAACCCGTTTACCACCAAGGCCACGGCCTCTTCCTCGTCCATACCACGCTGGCGGCAATAGAACATCTGGTCGTCATCCACCTTGCTGGTGGTGGCCTCATGCTCGACCCGGGACGAGTTATTCTTGACCTCGATGTAAGGCACCGTGTGGGCACCGCATTTATCGCCGATCAACAGACTGTCACATTGGGTGTAGTTGCGGCTGTTCTGGGCTTTGGGGTGCATCGACACCAGACCGCGATAGGTGTTCTGCGCCTTGCCTGCACTGATCCCCTTGGACACGATGCGCGAGCGGGTGTTCTTGCCCAGATGAACCATCTTGGTGCCGGTATCGGCCTGCTGGTAGTTGTTGGTGATGGCAATCGAATAGAACTCGCCTTGGCTGTCATCGCCGCGCAGGATGCACGACGGGTATTTCCACGTCACGGCACTGCCGGTTTCCACCTGTGTCCACATCACCTTGGCTCGGTCGCCCCGGCAATCGGCGCGCTTGGTCACAAAGTTATAGATGCCACCCGTGCCGTCCTCGTTGCCGGGGAACCAGTTTTGCACTGTGGAGTATTTCACCTCGGCGTCTTCCTCGACGACAATCTCGACCACGGCGGCGTGCAATTGCGACTCGTCGCGCTGCGGCGCGGTGCAGCCTTCCAGATAACTGACATAAGAACCTTTGTCGGCAATGATCAGCGTGCGTTCAAACTGGCCGGTGTTTTCCGCATTGATGCGGAAATAGGTGCTCAGCTCCATCGGGCAGCGCACACCGGGCGGCACGTAAACGAACGACCCGTCTGAGAACACAGCCGAATTCAGCGTCGCGTAAAAGTTGTCGCTGACCGGCACAACCGAGCCAAGGTATTTCTTGACCAGCTCAGGATGGTTTTGGATCGCTTCCGAGATTGAGCAGAAGATCACACCGGCCTTTTTCAGTTCTTCCTGAAAAGTCGTGCCGACCGAGACGGAATCAAACACCGCGTCCACGGCCACCTTGCGGCCCTCGGCGGGCGCGTCTTCGGCGCCTTCGACACCGGCAAGGATCATCTGTTCCTTCAGCGGAATGCCAAGCTTTTGATAGGTTTCCAAGATCTTGGGGTCCACGTCATCCAAAGACTTGGGCTTTTCAGCCATGCTTTTGGGCCGGGCGTAGTAATACTGGTCCTGAAAATCGACCTCTGGGTAATCCAGCATCGCCCAGTCAGGCTCTTTCATCTGCAACCAACGCTCATAGGCCTGCAAGCGCCACTCGGTCATCCACTGAGGCTCTTCGTTCTTGTCCGAGATCAGCTTGACGATATCGTCGGTCAGGCCCTTGGGGGCAAAATCCATCTCGATATCGGTGTTCCAGCCGTGCTTGTAGGGGCCGGCCATTTCGCGGACTGCATCGACCGTTTCCTGATCAACGCCTTCCTTGACTTGTGTATCGTCGAGTGCCGCCATGTTGGTCACCTCCTTGATCGTGGCCTCACGCCACACGGGCGCGATGTTTCTTCCAATGCTTCAGCCATGTGTCGGCAAAGCGTGTAATGTCATCCAGCGACGTGTCCGGCCCAAGTGATATGCGGATCGCCGATCCGGCTTCGGCGTCGCTAAAGCCCATGGCCTGCAACACACCGCTGGCGCGAACCTTGCCGCTGGAACAGGCTGATCCCGCCGAAATGGCGAACCCGGCCAAGTCCATCGTCATCACTTGGGTTTCGCCCTTCCAGCCCGGCGCGATCAGACACGACGTGTTGGGAAGGCGTGACACCCCTTTCCCGACAAAAATAGTCTCGTTCGCATCGGCTGCAATGGTATTTTCTAGAATCTTTCTAAATTCTTCAACCCGGTCCCAAACACCATCGGCCAAATCGCGCGCGGCGGCCTCGGCGGCGGCCCCGAATCCTGCAATGCCAATCACATTTTCAGTGCCGGACCGGCGGCCCATTTCCTGCCCGCCGCCCTTGATCTGCGCGGTCAGGTCCGTTCCCCGCCGAACCACAAGCGCGCCAATGCCTTTCGGGCCGCCAAGTTTATGGGCGGAAACCAACGCCATTTTGCATCCCGACCAGTTGAACGCCAAGGGCAGCTTGCCAAAAGCCTGTGTCATATCGCTGACCTCAAGGCCCTGGGGCAGCGTTTGAACGACCCCGGTTTCGGAATTCGCCAGTTGCAGCACGGATTGCGCCGGGTCTGTGACAGCAACCTGCCCGGCCGCATCCACCTGCAAATCCGACGACACCCATGCCTTAACGGCGTCATGTTCAACCTCTGAGCCGTGCAAGCCGCGCCCCGCACAGGCCAAGGCCGCCGCCTCGGTCGCGCCGGATGTAAAAATGATATCCGCACCATCCGCCCCCAAAGCGGCGGCAACCTGCCCGCGGGCGCGCTCGATCAGCGCTTTCGCCGCACGTCCTTCGGTGTGGACGCTGGAGGGATTGCCGACAACGTCCATGGCGCTGATCATCGCGGCGCGTGCCTCGGGCCGCAGGGGGGCTGTGGCGTTATGGTCCAGATAAACCCGGTTCATTACAACTGTGTCCACGCTTTAACCCGATAAGGCGTGATAAACAGACTGAGCAAGCTCTGTTTCATTCCTCGTCCACCACGGAAAACAAAGTGGGAACCGCCGGGCACGGGGCCAGCGTGTTGCCGACTACATCGCTTAGCCGGGTCTGGTGCAGGAACACATAGACTTGCGCGCTTAAGGACTCCCACAATCGATTGGTCATGGATTGCGCCCGTGATCCGCTGGCCGCGCCAGATGCGCCAGCGCCTTTTTGCAAGGCACTGACTGTTTCATCGACGGCTGACAGCACATCGACCACCCGTATTTCCGAGGCGGGCCGCGCCAGCCGATAGCCGCCGCCCGGCCCACGCACAGACGCCACCAGATTGGCGCGGCGCAGCTTGACAAACAATTGTTCAAGGTAAGGCAGCGAAATATCTTGCCGCTTCGAAATCTCAGCCAAAGTCACCAGCGTTTCATCGTTCTGCAACGCGATATCGACCAAAGCCACCATCGCATATCGACCTTTGGTGCTTAGTTTCATGGCTGCGTCCCCGCGAATTGATTGACGCGGGGCCTTGCAACGCTTATCTCGCTTGCATCCTCCGACCCCGGCAGGAAATTTAGAAACGTTCTAAGGTGATTGAGCGAATTCGTCAAGAATATCGCGCACCCATATACGGAGAACAAGGCTCTATGCCCGAGGTTATCTTCCCCGGCCCCGAAGGCCGTCTCGAAGGACGCTACCACCCGCAGCGCGAAAAAGACGCACCGATCGCGATCGTTCTTCATCCGCACCCGCAGTTTGGCGGCACGATGAACAACAAGGTGGTCTATAACCTTCATTATGCATTTTATAACATGGGCTTTACTGTCTTGCGCTTCAACTTCCGCGGCGTCGGGCGCAGCCAAGGTGAATATGATCAGGGCGTTGGCGAGCTGAGCGATGCGGCCTCGGCTCTGGATTATCTGCAATCGATGAACAACAACTCCAAGCATTGCTGGGTTGCCGGGTTTTCGTTCGGGGCTTGGATCGGGATGCAGCTTTTGATGCGCCGCCCGGAAATCACCGGGTTCGTGTCGGTTTCGCCGCCCGCCAACATGTATGATTTTTCGTTCCTTGCGCCCTGTCCGTCATCGGGGTTGATCATCAACGGCACTGCCGACCGTGTGGCCCCACCTGCCGACACCACGTCGCTGGTCAACAAGCTGCACGAACAGCAGGGCATTACGATCACTCATGAAGAAATCGAAGGCTCGGACCATTTTTTCAAAGAGCCTTACATGGACACCATGATCGACACGGTCACCGGGTATGTGAAACGCCGCCTGACCGAAACAACACGGTGATCTTATGGGCGTGACCGAAGATCTTGCCGACCAACTGGCACTGGATGTCCTGAAATACATCGACGCCACCGGCGACGAGCAGATTGTCTCGGACATGGTCAAGGTTCTTGGCGCGACGTCACAAACCGCGGAAGAGGCATTTTTGACGTCTCTTCGCGTCCGCCGCGCCAATGTCAAAGCCCGTAAGATGCTGATGGAGCGCGCCAAATCTTTTCAGGCCTCGGCCAAGGCCGGACAGGCGTCCAAGGAATGAGCCAGACAGATCGGCTTGACGCGCAAATGGCGTTTCTGTCCGAGGCCTGCCGCCTGAAATCGGTGACCCGCGCCAATACCCTGTGCGACGGGACACGCTACGAAAATTCCGCCGAACATAGCTGGCATGTCGCGTTATACGCCCTGATTTTGGGCGAACATGCCCCGACGGGCGTGTCGCCAGACCGGGTGATCAAAATGCTGTTGCTGCATGATCTGGTTGAGATTGACGCAGGCGACACGCCGCTTTACGCCCAGACCGATCACAACGCCATCGCCCAAGCCGAAGACGCCGCCGCCACGCGCCTTTTTGGCCTGTTGCCCGCCGATCAGACCACCGCGTTGCGCGCCCTGTGGGATGAGTTTGAGTCGGCAGAAACGCCCGATGCACGCTTTGCCAAGGCCATCGACAGGTTTCAGCCCCCAAATCAAAACCTTGCGTCCGACGGGACCAGTTGGCGCGATCACAACGCAACATTGAATCAAGTGGAAACCCGCGTTGGCCAGCCAATCACGCGGGGTGCGCCGGTGCTGTGGCAGTGGATCTTGCCCAAAATTCGCGGCTGGTTCGCGCGGAACGACTAAGCCGCAAAACCTAATGAGGTATCAGCGTTCGATCAACGGAACATGCGGCGCGGCATCTATGGGCAAAAGTCCGGATAGCCGGGGGTCTTGGGCAATTTCGATTTCCCGCGCATAGGGCACGAACCCGCTGCGCTGATAGAACGCCAAGGCGGCGGGATGATCCAGCGTGCAGGTGTGGACATGAAACCGCGTGATACCTTCCGCCCATGCCAGCCGGATTGCCCGGTTCATCATCCACCGGCCTGCCCCGGTTCCAACGGCGTCTTGCGCCAGTCCAAAATAGGCCAGCTCACACTCGGGGTGGTGGCGAAAATCCAACTCCAGCAAGCCCACATCCTGGCCCTCTTCGCGCACGGCGTAAACATGCACAGCCGCGTCGTGAATGACCGCAAGCAGCGCGTCGCGCGCCAGCGTCAGGCGGCCAAACCACAGCCACGGCGCGCCGACCTTGCGAAACAGCTCCAGATACCATTCGGGGTCCGGCGTCTTGATCCGCTCCAAAGTCAGCGGCAGATCGGCCTCGGGGCGCGGCTGTGCTTGGGCCAGCATTTCAAGATGCGTCACCACCGAGGCGGTATGCCCCGGCGGAACGCCATGCAATCCTTCGTCAAGCATTGGCCTTGGCCTTTTTCTTTTCGGCGATCACACGTTCAGCCAGATCGCGGGCAATGGCAAAGGCACCCTTGATCTTGTCGCTATCCTTGCGCCAATCGCGACGCACGACGATCTTGTTGTCGCGCACTTTTGCCAGCCCATTTTGCGCGCTGATAAATTCGACCAACCCCTGCG
>DATFJQ010000217.1:0-14287 GCA_035269125.1 Roseovarius sp. | reverse complement strand
TTCTGGCTGGCCGGGGTCAGCCGAACGCCGTCATTGCGCCGCGCGCCGCCGTCCGGATCGGTCTCGACAATCGCCCCCGGCGGTAGGTCCGGATTTTTCAGCGGTTTACTCATGCCCATCTCACCCCTTGCCCGTGCCTATCGGCCAAAGCCTAGGCCCCGCGCCGCAGGGTTGCAATCTATGGCTGTGATCAATGACGCCCGCCGCTTGGCCTCTTGTCGGACCGCAATGTCAGCTTTTCGGCCCCCGCCTGATGCAGCCGAAGGCGATAGGCATACCAAACCCGCCTGATGCAGCCGAAAGCGATAGCATAGAAAACCCCCTGCTTGGCCCCACCGGGAATATCGCTCCAGCAAGGCCAAAGAGACCGCCTCTGCACAGGCCTAGGCGCTCGATATGGATGCGTGAATTGCAGCTATTGGCCTGCGTTAAACCGGGGCGTTTCAGCCCCCTATGGAAGTCAGGAATGACGCCATAAACGCGCGACAGGTGTTCTCATCTATCACGATGAAAAACGAACCGGCATATCCGCCCGGATTGAGCGCAACATGCGCGATGTTCGACCACAAGTCTTGGACTGACCAATCGGTGAAAAAGCGTTTCAAAAACGGCGCAGTGCCACGCACAGCCGGTCACGGCGAGGGGATTGTCGTGGATTGTAAGTTCCATAGGGTCTGCCGGGTGGTGGGTGACATCCGCACTGCCGGCAAAGGTCCAGGAATGATGGCAAATCGCCCTGAGCAGCATCGGGCCGGAAAGGCGGGCGGGCAAGGCCCGTAAAATCCATTGCGCCGGGCGCGGTATACGGTGTGCAAGGATATAGTCCCCGGTTCTGCGCCCTGCGTCGCGGGCGATTTCAAGGGCAAGGCCGGGCGGTAGGTCGCGCGCGATGGTGGCATGCAGGCGCGCGGCCTGGCTTGCGGGCACCATATCTTGCGGTGGATGCTCAAGCAGCGCAAGCAGCCCCGCACCCTCAAAAACACGCTCGACCGTATCCTGACCGGCCAAGGCGCGCAGGGCCTCGGCGCTTTGCAAAATGGCGTTGGGCCCGACGCGATTGATACCATTGAGGTGGCTCATGCCCTACTCCGCCGGGGTTTTGTACTCCAATTGCTGATCGCCACCACCGCAGGCGCGCGTTTCAGCCTCAAGCGCGGCAATGCGGGCCTTCTCGGCCTTGACCTGCGCACGAACGCTGGCTTTGCGCTCGGCGGCTTTGGCCTTGCGGTCGGCCATGGCCTCCCAATCGGCCATCTGCGCATCGGCGATCTCGCGGCTATCGTCAAAGTGGAAATCCACCTTGTCTTTGGATTGCGGCCCCCAATAGCCCACTTTCCCAAGGTCATAGAAGGTCCGCGCAAAGCCTGCCTTGGCAAAGGCGCGCAAGCAGCCCAGCAGGTATTTGCGCCGAAAGCCACGCCCGCGCCAAGGGTAATGGAACAGCGCCTTTATCATATAGAAGCGCCGATAATTGTGCATCACGCGATCCAAAAGCGTGGCGCGGTCCATGGCGTCAGGCTTCATGATCGGGGTGACGAAATTGTATTTCTCGAAATCGAACACCTCGACCTTATCGCGCAATTCCTGGAAAAGCGGCGTAAAGGGCCAAGGCGTATACATTGTCCAATTTGCCAAATCCGGGTTCCAATCGCGGGCGTAGCGATAGGTTTCTTCCAAGGTTTCCTCGGTCTCGTTTTCAAGGCCGACAATGAACTGTGCCTCGGTAAAGATATCGGCCTCGCGCAGAAGGCGGATCGCCTCTTTGTTCTCCTCAACCTTGGTTTCCTTGTTGAACCGGTCCAGCTTGAGTTGTGCGGCCGCCTCGGTGCCGAGGCTGATATGGACAAGGCCCGCCTTCCGCCAAAGCGGCAGCATGTCCTTATCGCGCTGAATGTCAGTCACACGTGTATTGATGCCCCATTTCACCCGGTCGGGCAGGCCCCGGCGGATCAACTCCTCGCAGAATTCAGTGAATTTCTTTTTGTTGATTGTGGGTTCTTCGTCGGCAAGGATGAAAAAGCCGACACCATGAGTTTCGACCAGATCTTCGATCTCATCAACCACCTTTTGCGGGTCGCGAACGCGATAGTCGCGCCAGAATTTCCATTGCGAACAAAACGAGCAGGTAAACGGGCAGCCGCGCGCAAGGCTGGGAATGGCCAACCGCGTATTGAGCGGAATATAGATATATTTTTCCCAATCAAGGATCGACCAATCGGGCACGATCCCGTCCAGATCCTTCACCGTTGGCGCCGCCGGAGTGGCGACAATCCCGGTATCGTCGGTATAGGCGATGCCTTTGATTTTCTTGCGCTCTGCCTGCCAACGGCCATCTTCCACGGCGCGCACGAAGTCCAGAAACACCTCTTCGCCCTCACCGCGCACGATGGCGTCGATATGCGGGGCCTCGGACAGGACCTGTTTGAACATAAAGGTGGCATGAACCCCGCCCAGAACGGTGATTGCCTTTGGCGCGGCTTGCTTGGCAAGTTCCAGCGCGCGTTCTGCCTTGTAGATCGACGGGGTGATGGCGGTGGCCCCCACGATATCAGGCTCAAGCGCTTGAATACGCGCGAAAAGCTCTTCCTCACCGATGTGATGGGTCATCGCATCAATGAAATGAATGTCGGTGTATCCCGCCGCCTTGAGCGGGCCGGCAAGATAGGCCACCCATGCAGGAGGCCAGTTGCCCGCGATTTCGGCACCGCCGGAGTGATAGTTCGGGTGTATCAGGACAAGTCGCATAGTGCCTCCTTTGGATGGCACCAACGTGACACAAATATTGTCCAGTTTAATTGACACACATCAAAGTTGCAAAAATTGACACTTCTGCCGGTCAGGCAAATATCTGCTCTGCGTGCCGCTCTAGATAGATGCGCAGCCAAGGGGTATAGATGTGTGGACTTTGACGGATGCGCTTTTCCAGATCCGCCATATCGATCCATTGCACATCCATCACCTCATCGCGATTGGGGGTTACGGGAATACGCGCCCGCACACGGGTTAGGAAAATGTCCACCACCTCGTGTTCTATAAGGCCATCTCCAACATCGGCGCGATACTCGACCTGTTCGCGATGCTGCAGGGGCAACCCCTTCAGGCCCAGCTCCTCATCCAACCGTCTGGCGGCGCACGCCACCGGGTCTTCGCCCCAATGAGGGTGCGTGCAGCAAGTGTTCGCCCATAGACCGGGGGTATGGTACTTGCCCATCGCGCGGCGCTGAAGCAGCACCTCGCGCCCATACAACACGAAGACCGAGACCGCCTTGTGCCGCAGCCCTTCACGATGCGCTTGCAGTTTTTCAACAGCGACAAGATCGCCGCCCACCCATGTGGGGATCATCACAGTCATGTATAGGCCTGTGGGACCAAGCGGGTCAGATGGGCAAGGTTCTTCAGCCCGATCTTGAGATGCGCCATGGGCCGCGCCTTGACCAGCCGCTTGTTCATATACGCCTCAAACGTCAGACGCTGCACATCAATGTCATGGCACAGCGACACGAAGCGCTCGCGCCGTTCGTCGGATTTGTAATAGGCATTCTGCATCGAGGCCAGCACCCGGAACACAGTCTTGTGTTCGCGCATGAAAAGCTGCCGGGCAAGGCGCAGGTCCTTGACCCGCCCCGACGTCAGACAGGCCACCGCGGCGGTGGCGGCCACGCGCCCCCCGGCCATGGCGTAATAGATCCCCTCGCCCGAACTGGGCGCGACGACACCGGCGGCATCCCCGGCCAGCACGACATCGCGGCCATTGTCCCAACGCTCAAGCGGTTTGAGAGGAATGGGCGCGCCTTCACGCCGGATGGTCGGACAATCGGCAAGGCCACTGGCGATGCGCAGATCGGCCGTCGCCTTTTTCAGATCCACCTCGCGCACAAGCGAGCCCATGCCCACGCTGGCCTTTTGCCCGTGTGGGAAAACCCAGCCATAAAAATCTGGCGAAATACGGCCATCATAGATCACATCGCAGCGGTCCGGGTGATAATCCCCCACCGCGGCAGGGGCCTCGATAATCTCGTGGTAGGCAATCACATAAGGGATACTCTCGCCGCCCGGCACCTCGTCACGCGCCACGTTTGAACGCGCTCCATCCGCGCCGATCACCAGCTTGGTGGTCAGGCGGGTTTCTTCGCCGCTCACCTTGTCGCGATACACCACGGCCGAGCCGGTCGCATCGCGGTCGATCCGCAGATAGGTGCCCGTCAGCCGCACCGCCCCGGCGCCGGCTGCACGCTTGCGCAGGAATTCATCGAAATCCTCACGATCGACCATCCCGACAAAGCCGTTTTCAATCGGGATATCCACCCGGCGTCCAGTGGGTGAGATCATCCGCGCGGTGGTGATCTTGGCAACCAAAAAATCCTCGGGGATATCAAAATCAGCGATCAGGCGCGGCGGGATGGCCCCACCACAGGGCTTGATCCGCCCGGCCTTGTCCAGCAGCGCCACCTTTCGGCCCGAGCGGGCCAAATCTTCGGCCGCGGTGGCCCCGGAAGGCCCACCCCCTACGACAACGACATCATACTCAGCCATGATCTATTCCCCCGGAACGATAATTGCATTGCGGCCCTGGCGGTGTTCGATCACTCGCATGGCCATGAGGGCCGCCAGCACGAAAAGCGCCGCTTCGGCCAAGAAAACTGCGCCGAAGGCCGCGGCGTCCTGCCCCGATGCCACGCGCATCACATCTACAGCGGCGGCACCGATCAGCCCGCCAAACCCGGCGGTGATGGCTTGCGCAGCACCCCACAGGCCCATGCGCGTGCCCTCACGCGCACCGCGCCCTTCACCCGCCAGCGCCATCATCGACCCGATGGCGGCCACGGCGAACATGCCATTGAAAAATCCAAGCGTCACGACCGCGCCGATCAACGCATTGGCAAGACCCACCTGCCCCAGACCGGTGATAACAGTCAGGCTGAACGCCGACCCAAGGCAGCCCGCAACAACCCAGTGCCGAAGCGATCCGATCCGAAGGCCCGTCGCGGCGATGCCGACGGTGAGCATGCCAAGGAAAACCCCACCGTTCTGCGCCCCGCTGAGCGAGGTGGATTGCCCGGGCGTGAAGCCAAAGACCAGCCCGGCATAGGGCTCTAGGATCAACTCCTGCATGAAATAGGCCGTCATCGACAGGAAGACGAAGATGGTGAAATGGCGCGCCTCGGGTTCGGCCCAGACCTCACGCAATCCATCGATCAAGCGGGGGGTGTCGCTGTGGCGCGCGGGGGCTTTGACGCCGCGTTCAATGCCCCAAACCGCCAGCGTTGTCAGCACGACCGCCCCGGTGCAGACGATCCCCACGATCTTCAGCAAAAGCTGTGGCGTGTAAGGATCAAGGAACGCACCCACGGTGCCTGCGGTCACGGCGATGCCCGCGATCATCATAAGCCAAGTGATCGTGGCGGCCGCCGCGCGACGGTGCGGCGCGGTGGCCGTGGCCAAAAGCGCCAGAAGCGATGTGCCCGATGCCCCAACACCTACCCCGATCAAGGCATAGGCAAGGATCGACAGGGTCAAACCCACGGCATAGGACGTCTCGAACAGAACGACACCCTGCGCCGCGCCATAGGCCCCAAGCGCCAGCGCCGCCATGCCGCCGATAATCCAACGGGTCCGATGCCCGCCTGCGTCTGACAAAAAGCCCCAGTTGGGGCGGGTGATTTGGATGCCATAGTGTAGCGCCACCAGCGCACCGGGCAGGACAGCGGGCAAGGCCAGCTCCACCACCATCAAGCGGTTGAGCGTCGAGGTCGTCAGGACCACCACCGCCCCAAGCGCCATTTGCACAAGGCCCAGACGGATGATCGACAGCCAATTCAGGGTCATGGCGTGCCTCCCATCGTGCGCAGGGCAAAGGCGGCGATCATCATGCCGCTGACATAGAGGGTGACGCCAGTGGCATTGTACCACGGCGCGCGACCTTTGGGATCACTAAGCAAAACACGCATCGCCCAAAGTTGTGCGGCCACAAGCGTCGCGATGGCCAAGGCGTGATAAGGACGATCCCATGCAACCAGCAAAACGATAACCGCGAGTTGCGGAAGCGCCATGACCCAACAGGCCACGCGCGCTGCGCGGGTCGGGCCAAGGGTCACGGGAAGCGAATTGACGCCGGTTTGCCGGTCTCCCTCCAAAGCCTTGAAATCATTGAGAGTCATAATGCCATGCGCCCCAAGCGCATAAAGCAGCGCAAGGATGACCGCCGGAAACGACGGCGCCCCGGCGGACAACACGGCAACGCCGGTGAACCATGGCAGGCCTTCATAGCAAAGGCCCACAAGCCCCGGCCCCCAGATACCCGATTTCTTAAGGCGAACCGGTTCGGCGGAATAGGCCCAAGCTGCCAAAACTCCGAACACGGTCGCACCGAACCCCCATGGCCCAAGGGTGGCCCCAAGGGCCAAGGCCAAAACACTCATCATCAGGGCGATCCAAAGGCCCCAGCGGCCCGGAATGGCCCCGGACGGAATTGGGCGGTTGGGTTCATTTATGGCATCGACATGCCGGTCACACCAATCGTTGGCAGCCTGGCTCATACCGCAGACAACCGGGCCGGCGAGGATCATACCGGTTAAAACTGCGACAGGCGCCGAACTCAACGGCACCCCTGACGCAATAACACCACACAGATACGCCCATATCGGCGGGAACCATGTGATCGGCTTGATCAGGGTAAGCATGGCGCGCGGGTGCGGATAGCGAGGCGACGCATGTATATCAATTCTGACACTCATGGTGTCAATTAAACTATACACTCGACGTTTTTGAAAGAGGTTTGTTTGCCACAGGTCGCGCAGCGCGCGGCGTTAGTCGTCCTTGTCGGAACTCACAAGCCCATGCTTGCGCAGCTTGACGTAAAGACTCTGACGCGACAGGCCCAGCATCTGTGCGGCAGCCACGCGGTTGTTGTTGGTGATCTGCACCGCGGTTTCGATGCACATCTTCTCAACCACATCCGAGGTGGCCGACACCAGATCCTTGAGCGAAGCCGTCCCGACCAGATCCATGACGTTGCGCATCGCCTCTTCGCTGACAATCGCGTTTGCGTCCTCAACGTCAGGCAGTTGATTCGAGGACATATCGCGAACGATCAGCCCGAATCCCAACTCGCCACCGCGTTGGCGCAATCTGGAAATCGAAATATCTACGGGTGTCCGATTGCCAACAGCGCTTTTGAGCTGTGCCGAATAATGGCGGATAGGGCCCTTTTTCGCAGCGCTTTCCAGCAACAGCTTGAGGTCAACCGACCCGCGCATCAAAAACTCGGACAGCGATTGGTCTTGAACGTCACGCAGTTGCATCGCGTCGACCATGACAAGGAACGCCTCATTGGCTTCGCGCACGAACCCCTTGCCGTCAATCAAAACGATTGCGTCGGCCGAGGCGGCGTAAAGCGACGCAAGCGAATGCGCGAACTCTGGGCCTGTAGCATCGTTGTCGTCGGTCGGCTCAATCACGCAGAGCAGCAAAGATTCCCCCGCCGCGCGGAAAAACATGGGCCGAAGGTTGAAAACCCGCCCATTGCGGCGCGACACGGCCTCAACCGTACGGGCCGACTCGGCATTGGCCGCGCTTTGCATGGCTTCCATGAATTCGCCGCGCCGCCGCCCCTCAAAGGTTTGCGACATGATATTGCCGGTCAGTGTATCGGGATTGCTGCCCAGAAGGCTTGCAGCAGCCGAGTTTATATTTCGAATGCGGGCCTTTTCGGGCTCGACAATGATGAAAGGTGTTTCCGATTGCTCAAGCACCACGCGAAACAGCGTTTGCTCACTTCTAAGAAGCTGCTGATCGCGCTCACGGGCAAGCTGTTCATGCACAAGCCGCTGCTGAACCTCGGCCAGAGGCTGCATATCGCGACCGATAAGCAAAACCTCACCAGAATCGCCAATCCGGTGAAGGGTGTAACGAACCGGGAATTCCCATGTCGCGTTGTCCATGTGATTGAGTTCGATGGCGCGCACGGCCCCATCCGTAGACTTCGCCAACTCGGCCAGACGGTCGGTGAACTTGATCGCACTGTCCGACGTCAGGAAGCTCTTGAAAGGCCGCCCGACCCAATGGTCGAGACAACCGAGTGCAGGGCTTTCGGGATTGACTGAAATGCCCTGAATGGTGCCACCTGCATCCATGTAGACGGCAATATCCGAAGACTGCTCTAGGATGTTTCCAGCAGACCCCACGTCGGGCAAGCCCCCGGCGCGCATTCGTTCTGATGTCCGACTCTGTCTCGTCACGTTTACACCTCGGTAAGCCAAGCCACAGGCTTGGGCTTTCAAGCGTCAAGCAGCGCCGAACCCGCAACCGTTGACAGCTCTGCCCGCTCTACAGCCTCGCGCACAGACTTTACTGCGAAATCCGCTCCGGTGGTTCGCTCAACCGCCTCAGCGTCTTCAACCGCAAAGCCTCCGATCGCTATTGGCGGGCAATGCTCAACTTTAGTTTTCAGGTATTCAACTATCTTCCTGCACTTTTCAACCGATTTCGGTGTTGCCGCAGTAATGCCTAGCAAAGAAAACCCACTTGTTTCTATTAAAGCGGCAATTTCCTCGTCTTCAAGGCCAATGGCCATGTGAACCCACAATCCGTGACGGCGGAACTGATCGGCGGCCACGAAGGCCCCAAGCGAATGGTTTTCAAAATTGGGCACAATCATCAGAACGGATTGGCCAAGCGGTATACTGCGGGTGAGCCAGCCCGCCTCGCCCGGCTGTGCTTTGTTGCGGAACAGGGCCTGCAAGCGCGCCGCGCCCACGGTAACATCGACAAAGCTGGCTTTGTCGCTGACCCACATCTCGCCAAGAAACCTTGACACGGCGGGAATATACTTCTGAAACACCTCTTCGGAAGACACTCCCGACGCGACAAGCGAAGAAATCGCCGCATGGTGGCTTGTCTCAGAGTCCGAGATCATCGCCTCGGCAAGGTAGGCAACCCATTCCTCCCGCGATCGAGGCTTGTCAGATTGAGATTTGGATAGAACCGATCGCAAGGCGGATTCGACCAGAAATCTGATCGCTGGCTCACGTTTCTGGTTGATCCCCGAGCCGTTATTCCCGTTCTCTTCTCCCATGCGCTCCTCCCATGGCCGCACTTAATGCCGCTCTACACGACACTGAACAATCGCACTCTTGGGTTTAAGTCTGCTTAGCGCCGGGTCAAATGTCAATTTTTATTGACACGCCACACGCCTGAGTGGAACCAAGCCACTGGGATTGCCGACAATTTATTGCAACCCGGCACAAATCCTAGCATCGCCACCCCGAATCTCCCCCAACCCGCGACGCAGGCCGGCAGAATGACAACCAATATAGACACATTGTGATTTTCAAATGTGTAAATTTTAATTGACACTTTCGCCCTGAAAGCCATAGCATCGGATGACAAGATACCGGCTTTTCGAGGGACCAAATGACGCCAAGCGCGCAAAATACGACCCATTCGGCCGCGCTGTATACCCCAGCGCAGCGCGCCCGGCGAGACTCAAGTCGCTGGACAATCGTGCAAGGCGTTTTGGCACCCCTTCAGTTCGTCGTTTTCGTGATCTCATTGATCCTTGTGCTGCGCTACCTCTGGAACGGCGCTGGATACGAGGCCGCGACCTGGTCGATCCTGATCAAGACGGGCTTTTTGTATCTGATCATGGTGACCGGGGCGATTTGGGAAAAAATCGTTTTCGGTCAATATCTTTTCGCTCCTGCCTTCTTTTGGGAAGACGTCTTTAGCTTTGCGGTGATCGCACTGCACACGGCCTATGTCTGGGCACTTTTCACTGCCGCTTTGGAACCCGCGCCGCTCATGTGGTTGGCGCTTTGCGCCTATGCGGCTTATGTCGTCAACGCTGGTCAGTTTCTTCTCAAGCTCAGGGCCGCGCGGCTTCAGGCGGAGGCCCCGGCATGACCGCCCACACGCCCCCGCCCCCCGCCATGGGATGCCGCAACGCGCCGGTTCTCAAGGAACGTGGTCAGCACGAGGTGTTCTGTGGTCTGACGGGAATCATCTGGCTGCACCGGAAAATGCAGGATGCGTTTTTCCTAGTCGTCGGAAGCCGCACCTGCGCACATCTTTTGCAAAGCGCCGCCGGTGTGATGATCTTTGCCGAACCCCGTTTCGGAACCGCTATTCTGGAAGAAAGTGATTTGGCTGGGCTGGCCGACGCGCAAGAAGAGCTTGAGCGCGAGGTTGACCGCCTGCTGGCGCGGCGCAGCGACATTCGGCAACTTTTCTTGGTCGGCAGCTGCCCTTCGGAAGTCATCAAGCTTGATCTGTCCCGCGCCGCCGAACGCCTGAGCGCCAAATACGCCCCACGCGTGCGGGTTCTGAATTACTCGGGCTCGGGCATAGAGACCACATTTACCGAAGGCGAGGATGCCTGCCTTGCGGCGATGGTGCCCGCCCTGCCCGCCAGCGATGAGCGGCAGCTGATGATGGTGGGTGCCCTGCCCGACGTGGCCGAGGATCAGGCGCTGGATCTTTTGGCGCAAATCGGGATCGACAAGGTCAGCGTTCTGCCCGCCCGCAACGCCGACACCGAGGTTTCCGTCGGGCCAAACACCAGTTTCGCCCTGACACAGGCTTTCCTCGGGGGCACCCATGCCGCCCTGGAAAGACGCGGGGCGCGTCACATCCCTGCACCGTTCCCATTCGGCGAGGAAGGCACCACAGCGTGGCTTCGCGCCGTTGCGCGGGATTTCGGCATTGATCAGGCGCGTGTTGATGCCGTGATAGACGCGCCCCGCGCACGCGCTCGAAAAGCAGTGGCAAAGGCCGCCGAAACGCTTTCGGGCAAATCGTTATTCTTCTTCCCCGACAGCCAAATGGAAATTCCGCTAGCCCGGTTTCTGACCCGTGAATGCGGGATGCGGGCCGTCGAGGTGGGCGCGCCCTATATCCACAAAACGCTTGTCGGCCCCGATCTGGAGCTGTTGGCCGAAGGTCCAGTCATTTCCGAGGGGCAAGATGTTGAAATGCAGCTTGATCGCTGCCGCGCGGCCCAACCCGATTTGACGGTCTGCGGCCTTGGCCTGGCCAACCCGCTGGAGGCCGAAGGGCTGTGCACCAAATGGGCCATCGAGCTGGTCTTTACCCCGGTGCATTTCTACGAACAGGCCGGCGATCTGGCCAGCCTCTTTGCGCGCCCCCTGCGCCGTCATGACCTTCTCAAGCTGGAGGCAGCGGAATGAAGCTGAGCGTCTGGACATATGAAGGCCCACCGCATGTCGGGGCGCTGCGCGTCGCCACCGCGATGAAGGGGCTGCACTATGTGTTGCACGCGCCGCAGGGCGATACCTATGCCGATCTTCTGTTCACCATGATCGAGCGACGCAACCATCGCCCGCCGGTGACCTACACCACATTTCAGGCGCGCGATCTGGGCAGCGACACCGCGAACCTGTTCAAGACCGCCTGCCAAGCCGCCTATGAGCGTTTCAAGCCGCAGGCGATGATTGTTGGCGCGTCGTGCACGGCGGAACTGATCCAGGACGACCCCGGCGGTATGGCCGAGACCATGGGCATGCCCATCCCGGTCATCGCGCTGGATTTGCCCAGCTATCAGCGCAAGGAAAACTTCGGTGCCGATGAGACCCTGTTTCAACTTGTCCGTCGCCTTGCAAAACCAGTTGAAAAGACCGCGCAGATCACCGCCAACCTGATCGGCCCAACGGCCCTTGGCTTTCGTCATCGCGATGACATCACCGAAGTGACCGCGCTTTTGACCCATATGGGCATCAAGGTGAATGTCTGCGCGCCCTACGGCGCTACGCCCGAAGATCTGACACGGCTGGGGGCGGCGCATTTCAACGTGCTGATGTATCCCGAAACCGGAGAGGCCGCCTGCCGCTGGATGGAGCGGGAGTTGGACCAACCCTTCACCAAGACTGTGCCGATCGGTGTCGGCGCCACCCGCGATTTTGTGGCCGAAGTGGCCAGGATCACCGGGCTTGAGGCCACGCTGGAAGAAACCCGCCTGCGTCTGCCCTGGTATTCCGCAAGCGTTGATTCAACCTATTTGACTGGCAAACGCGTCTTTATTTTTGGGGATGGCACGCATGTGGCCTCCGCCGCGCGCATCGCACGCGACGAAATGGGCTTCGAGGTGGTGGGCCTTGGCTGTTACAACCGCGAAATGGCCCGCCCGATCCGGGCCTTGGCCAAAGACTACGGTGTCGAGGCGCTGATTTCCGATGATCATCTGGATGTAGAAGCAGCGATTGCCGAAGCCGCGCCCGAGCTGATCCTTGGCACCCAGATGGAGCGCCATACCGGCAAGCGGTTGGGCATCCCTTGCGCGGTCATTTCCTCGCCCGTGCATGTCCAGGATTTCCCCGCGCGCTATAGCCCGCAGATGGGGATCGAAGGTGCGAATGTGATTTTCGATACTTGGGTGCATCCGTTGGTCATGGGGCTGGAAGAGCACCTTTTGACCATGTTCCGCGAGGATTTCGAGTTTCACGATGACGCCGGGGCCAGCCACCATGGCGGCGCCCATGTGGCGCGCGAAACCGCCACGGCACCGGCACATGGCCCAGAGGATATTTCGGACGATTTGAAAACCGGCGAGGTCATCTGGCTTGATGCGGCAGAGCGCGAATTGAAAAAGATCCCCTTCTTCGTGCGCGGCAAAGCCAAGCGCAATACCGAGACCTTCGCCAGCGAGCGCGGCCTTGAAGAGATCAGCATCGACACCCTGTACGAGGCTAAGGCCCATTATGCGCGATAGCATCATCATAAACCCGGGCGCCCTGCCCTATCGCGTGGTGATCCTGACATTGGACAGCCACGCGGCGGGGCCTTGTGCACGTGTCGCCGAGCGGATGGCCGAGGATTTTCCGGGGCTGGAACTCAGCGTGCACGCCGCCGCCGAATGGGGCGAGTGCGACGCGGCACTGGCCCGGGCGCGGGCCGCGATTGCCAGCGCCGATATCGTGGTCGCGAACCTGCTGTTCCTCGAAGAGCATATCAACGCCATCCTGCCCGACCTAGAGGCGCGTCGCGATCATTGCGACGCCATGGCCGGGATCATCGCCGATGGCCAGATCGTGAAATGCACCCGCATGGGCACGCTGGACATGGCCGCACCGGAAAGCGGCACCCGCAAGCTTTTGAAAAAGCTGCGCGGGGGCGGCAAATCCGGCGGCGCTGGCCCGGCCAAATCGGATGACGGCGCGCGCAAGATGCGCATGTTGCGTCGGCTGCCGCGTATCCTCAAACTGATCCCCGGCAAGGCACAGGATCTGCGCGCGTGGTTCTTGGTCATGCAATATTGGCTGGGGGCGTCGGACGACAATATCGAAGCGATGGTGCGCTTCCTCATCTCGCGCTATTGTCACCGCGAGGATTGGCGCGGCGTGCGGGCACCGGCCCCGTTGGAATATCCCGAGACGGGTCTGTATCACCCCGACCTCGCCAAACGGATCACCACCGACCCCGCCGATCTTCCACACTGCGCGGCTCCAAATGGCACCATCGGGCTTTTGATGATGCGCAGCTATGTGCTGGCGGGCGATACGGCACATTACGATGCGGTAATCCGCGCGCTGGAGGCTCAGGGGCTAAAGGTGCTTCCAGCCTTTGCCGGGGGGCTGGATGGTCGCCCCGCGATCGAGCGGTTCTTCCGCGATACAAACGGTGTCAAGGTCGACACCCTGCTGTCGCTGACCGGGTTCAGCCTTGTGGGCGGACCGGCGTATAATGACAACGACGCGGCCATCAAGGTGCTTCAAGACCTGGATGTGCCCTATGTGGCCGCGCATCCGCTGGAATTTCAGACGCTGGATCAATGGGCCAATTCGGCCCAAGGGCTTGGCCCGATTGAAACCACCATGCTGATCGCGCTGCCGGAATTGGATGGCGCGACGATGCCTACGGTATTTGCCGGGCGTCATGGGGCGGACGGATGTAACGGGTGCAACCGCGCCTGCCCCGCCACCTCAACCGTCAAGGCGATGGCCCCGTGCCCCGAGCGGGTCGAAGTTCTGGCCAGCCGTGTCGCGCGACAAGCCACACTGCACCGCGCCAAAATGGCCGAGCGTAAGGTGGGCATCGTGCTGTTTGGCTTCCCGCCCAACGCCGGAGCGGCGGGCACGGCAGCTTACCTGGATGTCTTTACCTCGCTTTACAACACGCTGCACGCCATGGCGGCGCGCGGCTATGATCTGACCCCGCCCCAAAGCGTCGATGCCCTGCGCGCCATCGTGCTTGAAGGCACGGCACAGCAATATGGCCAGGAGGCCAATGTCGCGGCTCATGTCGGCGCTGAAGAAATGGTGCGCAACACCCCGTGGCT